>CACLWW010000001.1 GCA_902610755.1 uncultured Pelagibacteraceae bacterium
AAGGAAAAGAGATTAAGCTTAAAAACCCTTTAAAACATAATACATTTCAAAGGCTAACTGGATGAAATCTTATAGGAACCTTCAAAGTTTAGAAAGTTATGTTATAAAACAACTTAACAATTTTTTTCCCACCTCTAACAAAATAAAAAAAAATCAAGTCAAAAAAGAGATGAAGTTTTCATTTGAAAGATCTCTTTATTGTTTTGAAAAAATTAAAACAAAGTATTTTAATAATAATAAAAATTTACATCTTAATACGGAGAAGTACTGTATCTTTCTTTATTTTTTATCGAATGAGCTTTATAAAGCTAAAAAAATTGAGATTGCTGAAAAAGCTTACTATTTGAACAAACTTTTAAACGGAATTGATATTTTTTATGAAGTAGAAATGCCAGAAATTTTTTATCTTGTTCATCCAGTTGGTACAGTACTTGGAAAAGCTAAATATAAAAACTTTTTTGTTGCTTATCAGAATTGTACAGTGGGTGCTAATAAGAATATTTTTCCAAATATTGAGGAATATGTAACAATGAGACCTGGTTCTAAAATAATTGGTAATTGTAGAATAAACTCTAACTGTGACATAGGTCTTAATGCTGTAGTTTTGGATAAAAACATTAAATCTAATTCAATTTATTTGGGTGATCCAAATAATTTCAAAATAATAAAAAATAAAAAAAAAAATATCTGGTTTTAATTTAATTAATTCCTTTAAGAAAGATCTCGAACTCTTTAGATAAAAGTAGGGCACCTTGAGGTGTCAAATGAGAGTGATCGAAATAGATCAACTCGTCATTTTTTAAAGTAGAACAAAAATTCTTTGGGCAAATTTTATCATAAGTGTCAAAAAAATATATATTAGAGTTGGTATTTGAAATTGATTTTATTTTTTTCCTTAAAATAAAAATATCTGAATCAGTATTTTTTTTTTTCTCTAAATCTTTATCTTTTGAAAATTTACATTCTATTTTTAAATTTAGACATTTTAGAGGATTTATTTCTTTTTCCAAGTAAGGTATCTGACCCATAATAATTATATTTATATTTGGCATATATTTATTTTTTTCAATGAAAGTTTTGAGTTTTTTAAAATCGTTTAAAGAATTAATTTGCAACACATAATTAAACTTTTGATACTTTTTACTGAGATCATTCAAAAAACTTGAGTTTTTTTCAACAAATATGTTATTTGAAAAAATAAAATACATTTTCTCAACAAATGTATTATTCTTAAATAAAGGTATGAAGTGTAAAACAAAACTATTTCCATGTAGAAAAAAAACATTTTTTGGATCTTTTTTTTTTGATAAAACACATTGTTGTAAATATCCTAACTGGTTGTTTAATTCATAAGCTTTACATTTTTTTATCACAGGGGTTTTTAAAAGTTTTATTTCATCAGGGTTTATTTTTTTGGAAAAATAATAATTTCTCTCAAAAAAATTTATTTTTTTTAAACTGATAGCAACACTTTCTTTATTTAAATTTAAAATAGAGGAAAAGATAAAAATTAATAAACTTACTAAAACTACTTTTTTTGTTGTAAAGTTCAGATACCTAAATTTGTTCTCG
Organism: uncultured Pelagibacteraceae bacterium; assembly: GCA_902610755.1. Classification (GTDB taxonomy): domain Bacteria; phylum Pseudomonadota; class Alphaproteobacteria; order Pelagibacterales; family Pelagibacteraceae; genus Pelagibacter. The sequence goes on from CACLWW010000001.1 coordinate 1,573, forward strand.
ATGAGATTGTAAGAAAAACTGGTAAAAATTATTAAAAAAAATAAAAATAGAGTTATTTTAATAAATCCATCATAATAAAAGTCGAGGTAATAAAGTAGGGGTAAATGAAGTAAATAAATAGAATATGAAGAATTTCCAATAGACAAAAAAATCCTTCTTATTATCAATTTTTTTTTTAGAACATCTCTGTCTCCAACACCCAAAATCAAAAAATATATACCGGCAGAAACTAATAAACTTTTTAACTGGTCGTAATAATTTAAATTAAAAATCAAAACAAAAATAATTAATAAAATTCCCAATAGGCTTAAGGAGGATTTGTATTTAAATTTGTTAAAAAAAACTAAAGCCCCAAACAAAAAAATCCAAACTCTTGTAAAGCTTGAGTAAAACGAAAAAACTGGGTGATAAAACTCAATAAACAATGACATTGAAAATAAAAAAATTATTAAAAAAATCAAAACTTTTTTAATTCTGTTTACGTTGCTACTTACTTTTTTTAAGAAAAAATAAAAAAGAAATGGATATAAAAGATAAAATTGAATTTCAACTGCCAATGACCATGTGTGATTTAAGGGATTTCTAAATATTGTTTCAAAATATGAAACTTCACGAAATATATAATAGAAGTTTGAGTATGATAATATACTCGAGATTACTTCTCCTCTTAAGCTTTGTATAGGTGGACCAAATAATTTTGCCAAGAAATATGTTAAGATAATTGCAAAAAGTAAAGCAGGATAAATCCTTAAAAATCGTTTTTTATAAAAATTAATTAAAATAAAAAAAAAAGATTTGTTTTTATAATCAAATAAAATCTTTGTTATTAAAAATCCTGATATTACAAAAAATACATCTACACCTAAAAAACCGTTAAAAAAATAATTAGGATAGATATGAAATAGTATTACTAAAATTACAGAAATAGCTCTTAAGTATTGAATATTTGAATTTTGTGACTTTTTCACTTATAAAATTAATTTGATTGAATAATTATATTATAATATTAAGTAATATTAAATTTATAAATATCTGTAAAAAAATAAAAGATAAATCTTTGTTTAAACTAAAGCCCAGAAAACAAAACAATTCCTTAAAGATAAGATATTCTAAAAAAATTAATTTTAGCGAAGACAAAATAAAAGAATATCCACCAAGTATTAAAAAAAATATAAAATTTGACAAAGACGATTATGTCGAACCTTACATACTTTAGATTTAATGATTAATTTTAAGTATAGTTATGTCTTAAGTTTTTTACTTTTATCATCGATCCTTTTCTCAAATTTTTTTCAAATTTCGTTTCAACATTGGAGTGCGATCATCGATAATGACATGCAGTATATTTTTGACACTATTTTAGTTTCATCAAATATTGATCAGACCATGAAGGACCATCCTGGATTTACAAATTATTTTTTTTTTTCGATAATTGTTAAATTTGTAAGTTTATTCAATCCTAATTTAATATATGACCTAAATGAAGTTATATCTTTAAAAAATCCAAACTCAAAAATAGAGAATATTTTCATTTTATTGCGAACAGTAAATAGTTTTTTTTGTTATTTTTTTGTAATTTATTTTTACAAAAATTTAAAATGCTTTGAAATTAAAAAAAGTTTAAGATTATTAATTACATCTATCTTAGTTTTTTCAGAATTTTTTTTGGACGCTTTGTTTAGAATGAACTCTGACATCACAGCATGCCTATTTTTTTTTATATCAAACTATTATTTAATTACATATTTTAAAAAGAACAAAAATTATAGAATATTCCTATCTGGTTTTTTTTTAATTTTTTCTCTTTTGTCAAAAATACTAATCATATTCAACTTTTTTTATTCATATCTTGTGTTTGTTTATTTCATGAATAAAAAAAAAATTAATATTTCTTTTTTTTCGAGTACCTCAAAATTATATTTTAGTATAATTCTAATACTTTATTACATTTTTCAATTAAGCTTAAATTTGTATGATGAGAAATTTAGATTTATAGATGTAACAGTTTTTTCAATTTATATTATAATTTTCTTTTTTTTCATTAAAAAAATACTTAAATTTGAAGCAAAACAAATTTATACAATTCAAACAATTTTTACATTTGTTACTGTTGGTGCAATTTTTTCTATTTTTTTATTTCTTTTTTTAAGCGAAATTGGTTTGGTAAAATTCTCGCTTAAAAATCTTTTAAGAATCTCAAACCCTTTTCATTATTTAACTATCTATTCCTCTACAAATAATCTTAGTAGTGGTGGAGAATTTTTTTTATTCTCAATTATGAAAAATTTGATAGAAGCTAAATCAGAATTTATAAATACTAATTTTTATCTTGATCATATACTTATATTAACTTGCTTATTTATTTTAATTTTTTTTCGAGCCAAATCTGATTTAAAAGATAACTCTATATATATTTACATAACATTTTTATTCATTGTGTTTATGATCCTAATTATGAAATTAAGAAATATAGAAAATGTTCTGGCTGGACAAAATTTAGGTTATCATTTTTATTTTAAGCCGACCTTATTAATTTTAATAGGATTTTTAATAACTAAACTAAATTTTAATAAACTTGCTAATTTATTTTTAACTTCATTCTTGGTTCTAACAATCATTAATTCATTGATATTTTTTGAGGGGTATTATCCTTATCAAGATAATCCAAAAAAAGATTTTCTATCAATCTTCAATAGACCTATAGGGTTTAATAGCAGTGATTGTAAAAAATTATCTGACTATAATTACGTTTTAAAAAACAGGTATGATAATTACCTTTTAAGATCAACGCCTTATAACGATCATCTTTTTTATAAAAAATTGTGTCAAGATTTAAAACTTAATTGAATAATTGTTAAGAAGTCCCCTTTTGAAGGCTCGGTATCAAAAAATTTCTCATTATAGAAATAAGTAAATTTCTTTATTATAGGCTCAATTTCTTCTAAAACTAGATTATTCTCCTGTATTGAGCTAATAACAGACATTTTATCAAAATTTACATTATAAAGTTTAAGGTACGAATTTTGTTTTTTATATTCATTACTTTCGTTCAAGTTAAGTTTAATAATATTTTCAATTTTTTTTTGAGAAAATAAAAATTCTAAATTTTTAATACTTTTTTCATTAACAAGATATTTTTTACTGATATTTTCTTTTAAAATTATATAACTAATTTTTTCCTCTCTTAGAAACTTAATAAAGTTGATATCTAATTTTCTTAAAGCATAAATTTGTTTTAAAATTAAAGCGTTGCTATCAAAATAAAGGAAGGTTGCTAAACTGTAGTTTTCACTAAAAGAATTTTCTGAAAAACTTTTAAGTGGCAGCCTATCCTCAAAACTACTTAACATTAAAATTTTATTATCTTCGTTAATTTGATCTTTTAAGTGATCATATAGATACCTTGTTTCGGATTTATAAAACATTTTGGTATAATTCTCTTTGAATCCTCCAAGGTTAGGAATAAAAGATAAAATACAAATTAAACTAATTATTATTAAAGTTTTAAAATACCTTCTTTTAACTAGGTCAAAAAAAAGAAGGGATATAAGAAAATAAAATAATATTAAATAAACTAAGAATAAACGATCAGCAACTCTTATAAATAATAAAAAGATTACATAGGATAATATTTGAACTGAAATAAATTTTTCTAAAAGATAATCTTTTTTTTTGAAAAAATAAATACATGAAAATATGAGAAGAGTTAATGATATCAAAGAATTAATCCAATATACTCTACTAAATATTAATGAGATTTGATTTTTTAAAAATTCAAAATAATTCATATAAAAATAATTTTTACTTATTTCTTTTTCTAAAACTGTTTCTCTAATTAAGAAGTTTAGATCTCTGTGAATAACATTGAGAATTAAAGAAATTGTTTTTTTAATAAACTCATCTTCGGCAAATAAAAAAAAGAAAACTGTGAAAATAATTATAAAGCAAAAAATTGAAAAAATTATATTTTTTTTTAACTTGTCATAAAAAAGACATCCTAAAAAAATTATATCTATTATGAATATCATCACTAACTCTTCATGTGTAAGAAACAATAAACAACCTAACAAACCTAAAATTAAAAATAGTCTCGTCGAGGTCTGTTCCTGTAGTAAGTTGGAAGTTATTTTAAAAAATAAAGTAGTATTTAAAATTAATAATGAAATTGCTATTATAGTTGTTTCTTCATTGAATAATGCACCAATTAAAAAAGGATTTAATAGATACATTAAAGAAATAATTGCCGGTAAAAAGTAATTATTAGTTTTTTTATATGATAGAATAAAAATTACATTAAAGTTAAAAATATGTAAAAATAAATTACTCAATTTTATTGAATAGTCTGAGTAGCTAAAAAGTATTAAGCTAGCTTTACCGTATAAGTAAAAAAATGGCCTAAAAAGTATTGAATAATAATTTTCAGAAAATATATTATTTGACCAATGAAGATATTTATAATTATCATCCCCATCAATACCTGCATTTTTAATATAAAAAAATAAAATAAAAAAAAATATTATAGAGGACAAAGATAAAAACAAAATTTTTGCCCTCAATTTGAAAAATTTCAATACCATCAATATTTTCCTATAAAATTTATTACAAAACAGTATACTACCATTGTATTTTACTTTTAAAATTGTCAATGAAAATATCAATAATTATTCCATGCTTTAATGAAGAAAATACTATAGAGAAGATCGTTGATAAGATTTTAAATCAAGATCAATTCGAAAAAGAAATTATTGTAGTTGACGATAATTCAAGCGATAATTCCAGACAAATTTTAAACAAAATAAAAGGTAAAAAAATTTCAAAATTATTATTTAATGAAAAAAATTTTGGTAAAGGTTACTGCATATCTAAAGGTATTGAAAATGCCGAAGGTGATATCATTTTAATTCAAGACGCAGATTTAGAATACGATCCAAAAGATTATAATAAAATTTTATTTCCCATTATAAACGATTACGCGGATGTTGTTTATGGGTCCAGATTTATTAATTCAGATGAAAAAAGGGTTTTATTTTTTTGGCACAGTCTGGGTAATAAATTTTTAACATTACTATCAAATATTTTTACAAACCTAAATTTGACTGATATGGAGTGTTGCTACAAAGCTTTTAAAAGTGAAGTAATCAAAAAGATTAAATTAGAGGAGAACAGATTCGGTTTTGAGCCAGAAGTTACAGCCAAATTAGCAAAAAAAAATTTAAGAATTTATGAAATTGGAATTTCTTATCATGGTCGTACTTATAAGGATGGAAAAAAAATTACCTGGAAAGATGGTGTAAGTGCGCTAAGGTGTATTTTAATCTATAACTTATTTAAAAATTAATTTGAGCTACAAAAACAAAATTTATCTTCAGGGTCATAACAACATTTTTGATAGTATAATTATAAAAAAGAGAATTGAGATCTCAGAAATTGTAAACAAACTTATTCTAAAATATGACCTTCAAAGTGTTTTGGATATAGGTACCACAAGTGATAACGAATTCAAAAGCAGCAATCTTATTATTAAAAGTTTAAAAAATCTTGTAGAATTTAAATCAATATCAAATCAAGAAATAAATTCTGAAATTTTTAATAAAACTTTAAATAAATCAATCACATCAAATTTTACAGAAAAAGAAATACAGCAATTTTCGTCAGATTTAGTTATTTCTAGCGCAACTATTGAACACGTTGGATGTTATGAGAACCAGAAGAAAATGTTAGACAATATAATAAAACTTACGAATAAAATCTTTATTGTAACAACACCAAATAAGTTTTATCCCGTTGAATTTCATTCTAAGATACCTTTTTTTCATTGGTTGCCTAATAAAGTATTTGGCAAAATATTATCTCTTATAGGAAATAAACAATTGTCAAGTATAGATAATCTTAATTTATTAAGTAAAGGAAAAATAATAAAGATTTTAAATGAGTTAAACTTTAAAAATTATAAATTTGAGTATATTAGACTTTTTTTGTTAAGATCTAATTTAATTTTAATAGGTTTTAAATAAATAAAGTATCTTAGTTTACAAACTATTTAGTATAATTTCATGCAAGCTAATTTTTGTAAATTAAGACCATAAATATGAAATATTTTCTTTATCTTCTATTAAAAATCTTTCGTCAAAAAATTCGAATTTTTTCATCTGTGCAATAATATCATTATTTTTTTTTATAAAATTTTTTGGCAATTTTTTTCTAAATGGAGGCTTACTGTTTTTAAAGAATAAAAATTTTGGATTTTCTAAAAATCCAAGTTTTTCGATTTTTTCCACATTCAAGAAATTAAGAATTATACATTTCCTTTTTTTTTTTATTTCATCATACTTGCCCCTATGAGGAACAATTGTATCAAAAATTGCACAATCAAATGTGTTTAATTTTAATTCAATTTGACCTTTCTTTAATTTTTTATTTATTTTGCCTAAAGATCTTAAATTAAAAAAAATATTTGGATAATAATTATTTGTGTTTTTATTTGGCATTAAAACTGTAGGGCAATCTCCATAACCCTCTAAACAAATATAAATTTTTAAATTATTGCCAAGATTGTCATTATGCCATGATCCAGAGATGTCCGATATATTGTTCTTGTTTGGTTCTATTTCATCAAAACTAATTGAATAAAGTTTACTATTTTTACCTAAATAAGATTGAATTTGACCAAAAAAATTTTTCTCAACCATATCAAATAATTTTATTGTTTCATGAGAAAAAAAATTTTTATGAGTAAAATATTCATTCAAATAAGTTAGATCGTCTTTTGATAAAACATTCTTATAAAACTTGTAACCATTTCTTAAATCTTTATCCTCAATATTTAAGATATTTTTTTTTGTTCTTTCATCTAACTTATTGATGATAAATGAATTAATTAATTCATTCTTAATATTTGAAGCATATAAAAGTATTTTTTTCATTTTAATAAAATTAAATATATATTAGAAGTATTAATATCATAGATTTTTTAATTTAAAATGAAAAATAAATTATTTTAGTATATAATAAATATTTTTTATATTAGTGAAAAAAAAATTTTAATTGAATGAAAAAAGCCTCATCTTTTTTAATCCTATCAGTAATTTTTTTACTTTTTTACGTTTTTTATAAATCAGAAATTGTTTATAATGGAAGTAAGTATTCCTATTACTTGCCTTATTACAAGATATTATTTTTATTTTTAATTTTTTCGATAGCAATTTATTTTTTTCCAGAAAAAATAAGAATATATTCATTAATAACAATTTTTTCGATAATATTGGCAGGATATGCGTTTGAAGTCTTTTTATTTTATAAATATTACACTAAGGATAGTTTTTCAAAAAGAAAAGAAAAAATTTATTTTGAAGAGTTTGGTAAAAAATTTGATAAAAGAAGTATAATTGAAATATATGATGATTTAAAAGATGAAAAGTATACTGTTTCAGCTGATAATGTAGGGTATTTTCTCGAACAAAATAATGGAAGTCTTGAATTGTATCCTTTGGCTGGTGTCTCGAATAAAAAAACAATTTTGTGTAATGAAAATGGATACTACTCAACCTATCTTAGTGATCGTTATGGATTCAATAATCCAGATGAAGAGTGGGATAATGATGAAATTGAGTATTTATTGTTAGGAGATTCTTTCACTCAAGGATCGTGTGTAAATAGGCCCCATGATATTGCTTCGAACTTGAGAAGATTATCAAAAAAACCAGTAATAAATTTAGGCATGGGTGGTAGTGGTACTCTATTAGAGTATGCTACTTATAAAGAATATGCACCTAAAAATGTTAAAAATATAATTCTTTTATTTTTTGACGGCAATGACATTAAAGATTTAAAACGAGAATTAGATTCAATTATTTTAACAAAATATTTAGATGATAAAAATTACTCTCAATATTTGAGAGAAAAACAGAAGCAAATAGATGAAAAAATTACTGAATATATAAATAAAGAATACTTGTTAAGTAGTAAAAAATCAAAATCTAAAATAAATTTAGAAGATTTAATTAAGTTAGTAAAATTATACAGAACAAGATTACAAATATTTAAACCAGTTATGAAAATACCAAATGAATTTGAAGAAATTTTAATTTCTATGAAAGAGATAGCTAATAAAAATAATTCAAATTTTTTTATTGTTTATCTTTATGGATACCAAAAATATGGTTTTAGGAATTTTAAGCCTCAAAACTCAAATTACATAAAGTCTTTAGCTAAAAAATTAGATATTATTTTTATTGATACGGATGAACTGGTATTTTCTAAGGAAAAAGACCCTCGAGATCTATTTCCTTTTAAGATGTATGGACATTACAATATCGAGGGATATCAGAAAATTTCTGAAGCAATTTTTAAATATATAAATTCTTTATAAATATATTTTATTAGTTTATAAATTTAAATGATCAAAAAAATTATAATTTCAGTCTTACTTATTTTTTTTTCAGTAGAAATTTTAAGCTATCTATATTATGACTTTTATCATAATGAATCCAATGGGTTTTTAATAAAAAGACAAAACAAAGTTGAAAGAGAAGATTGTCAGCAATTTCTATTCGATTACGGTTTAAATTTTATTTATAATGATAAATATAAATGTGATAAAATCGAAGGATACCATAAAGAAAATATAATTTATTACGATAATAATAATAATGACGATAACATAATTTTAACTCTTGGTGGATCCACCACTAATGGTCGCTATTTTCAAAGGAAAGAGAATGGAGATGAATATATCATGTGGCCTTTTTTTTTAAATAAAAGATGTGAAAAAAATTCTAATTGTAAAATAATTAATGGTGGACATCCAGCCTACTCATCAAGAGATGAGCGAAAAAAACTTATTAGGAGTATTTTAACATTAGAAAAATTACCTAAAGTAGTTATTTCTTTAAGTGGAATTAATGATGTAAGGAATATACAGCATTCATTGGACATTAAATATCCATACCAACCAATGAATTCAACGCTTCTTCTTTTTGAGCAAAGAAGTTTCGAACAAAAAGATATTTATTTTCCTGCAACACTTAGACTTTTAAAATCAATAATAAACTTTTTTGTCAATTATAATTTCTATAATCCAGAAGATAGAATTTTGGCGTCAAAAGTTTATAAAGATTATGATCTTTCTTTACCAAAAAACTTACGACACGATTCAGTTGATTTGTGGTTTTTAAATACTAAAATGAGTCAATCAATAGCAAAAGAATTTGAAATTAAGTATTTAGTTTTTCTTCAGCCCACTCTAGGTTTAGATATTTATTCAAATACAGAAATATCTAAAGACGATAGAGATAAATTAAAAAATATTCCTAGTGAAAACTATTTAAAAGATTTAAATTTTTCCTACGATAAACTTAAAAAAATTTGTGCTTCTTTAGATTATTGCTTTGATATTTCCGAAATATTTTTAGGTAATAAAGAAAGATTATATTTTGATTATAGGCATACCAATCAACTTGGTAGTAAGATTATAGCTGAAGAAATTTTTAAAACCCTTAAAATGTTACAATATATTAAGTGAAACATAAAAAACTCTTAAAGTTTTTAAATTTTATATAATAAAAAATTTTTTTCAGTGCATAAATCAAGCCAATTGAGCTATTAGTACTGGTCAGCTACATGCGTTACCGCACTTCCACACCCAGCCTATCAACGTGGTGGTCTACCACGGCTCTATGGGAAGAACTAGTTTTGAGGTGAGTTTCCCGCTTAGATGCTTTCAGCAGTTATCTCGTCCGTACTTAGCTACCCGGCACTGCAGCTGGCGCTACAACCGGTCCACCAGTGGTACGTCCATCCCGGTCCTCTCGTACTAGGGACAGCTCCTCTCAATTCTTCTACACGCATAGCAGATAGGGACCGAACTGTCTCACGACGTTCTGAACCCAGCTCACGTACCACTTTAATTGGCGAACAGCCAAACCCTTGGGACCTGCTCCAGCCCCAGGATGTGATGAGCCGACATCGAGGTGCCAAACACTGCCGTCGATATGAGCTCTTGGGCAGTATCAGCCTGTTATCCCCGGCGTCCCTTTTATCCGTTGAGCGATGGCCCTTCCACTCAGAACCACCGGATCACTATGACCGTCTTTCGACTCTGCTCGACTTGTCAGTCTCACAGTCAGGCAAGCTTATGCCATTGCACTCCACGAACGATTTCTGACCGTTCTGAGCTTACCTTCGCACGCCTCCGTTACTATTTGGGAGGCGACCGCCCCAGTCAAACTACCCACCATACAATGTCTTGATGCCGGATAACGGCAATCAGTTAGATATCAAGAAAAACAAAAGAGGTATTTCACTGGCGACTCCACAAAAGCTGACGCCTTTGTTTCAATGTCTCCCTCCTATGCTAAATATGTTTTTCCTAACACCAATGTAAAGTTGCAGTAAAGGTGCACGGGGTCTTTCCGTCTAACTACGCGAACTCCGCATCTTCACGGAGAATTCAATTTCACTGAGTTGATGTTGGAGACAGCGGAGAAATCGTTACGCCATTCATGCAGGTCGGAACTTACCCGACAAGGAATTTCGCTACCTTAGGACCGTTATAGTTACGGCCGCCGTTTACTGGGGCTTCAGAAATGAGCTTGCACCCATCGCATTAACCTTCCAGCACCGGGCAGGCGTCAGACCCTATACATCCACTTACGTGTTAGCAGAGCCCTGTGTTTTTGATAAACAGTCGCTTCTCCCTGGCTTGTGCCACCTCTAATAGGTTGCCCTAAAAAAGGTCTTCTTTATTCCGAAGTTACAGAAGCATTTTGCCGAGTTCCTTCAACATCATTCTCTCAAGCGCCTAAATATACTCTATTAATCCACCTGTGTCGGTTTAGGGTACGGTCTTATGATGGAGCTATTTCCTGGGACTTTTTCGCAGCAAGTTCAATCCATTAAGAACTCACAACTTACAAAATCCGTCACTACCATCTGGTTAAGGAATATTAACCTTATTTCCATCGACTACGGCTTTCGCCCTCGCCTTAGGGGCCGACTAACTCTGCGCGGATTAACCTTGCGCAGAAACCCTTGGATTTTCGGCGATAAAGTTTTTCACTTTATTTATCGTTACTTATGTCAGCATTCGCACTTCTGATACCTCCAGAATCCCTCACGGGTATTCCTTTACAGGCTTACAGAACGTTCCGCTACCGCTTATAAAATTCGAAAATTTTATAAACCCACAGATTCGGTATATGATTTTAGCCCCGTTACATCTTAGGCGCAGAAACTCTATTAGACCGGTGAGCTGTTACGCTATCTTTAAAGGATGGCTGCTTCTAAGCCAACCTCCCGGCTGTTAAGGAATTTCCACATCCTTTCACACTTAATCATAATTTTGGGACCTTATCTGGTGGTCTGGGCTCTTTCCCTCTCGACCATGGACCTTAGCACCCACAGTCTGTCTGATGAGGAACTACGTTTAGCATTCGGAGTTTTATTAGGTTTGGTAAGAATCTCTTCCCCCTAGCCCATTTAGTGCTCTACCTCTAAACGCATATTTACTCATCGCACTACCTAAATAGTTTTCGCGGAAAACCAGCTATCTACGAATTTGGTTGGCCTTTCACCCCTTACCACAAGTCATCCAAAGACTTTTCAACGTCAACTGGTTCGGTCCTCCAGCAAGTGTTACCTTGCATTCAACCTGCTCATGGTAAGCTCATTCGTTTTCGGGTCTAATTCATTAAACTTGTCGCCCTATTAAGACTTGCTTTCGCTGCGCCTACACCTAGATGGCTTAAGCTTGCTTAATAAATTAAGTCACTGACCCATTATACAAAAGGTACGCCGTCACTCTAAAAAGAGCTTCGACTGATTGTAAGCATGCGGTTTCAGGTTCTATTTCACTCCCCTAATAGGGGTTCTTTTCACCTTTCCCTCACGGTACTTGTTCACTATCGGTCACTAAAGAGTATTTAGGCTTAGAGGGTGGTCCCCCTATATTCGAGCAAGATTTCACGTGTCCCGCTTTACTCAAGAGTTTATTTAAGCATTACTTTTACGGGACTATCACCCTCTTTGGTTAGCATTTCCATACTATTCAAATTTTCTTAAATAAACTACAGGCCTGATCCGTTTTCGCTCGCCACTACTAACGGAATCTCAATTGATTTCTTTTCCTCTGGTTACTTAGATGTTTCAGTTCTCCAGGTTATCTCTTCAAATCTATGAATTCAATTTGAAGTTACACATTAAGTGTAGGGTTTCCCCATTCGGATATTTTCGGATCAAAACTTGCATACAGCTCCCCGAAACTTATCGCAGTATACCACGTCCTTCGTCGTCTTTTAGTGCCTAGGCATCCGCCACACGCCCTTAAACGCTTGATTTATGCACAGAAAAAAATTCTGTGTTTGAATCAAATTTTGTTGGAATGTTCATCTATTCGAACATTCTTGATTGTCCATCTATTCGGACAATCGGATATAGATATTGATAATAATTAAAATATTTACATTTAAAATAACTAGGTTTCTCATGGTGGAGGATAGCGGGATCGAACCGCTGACCTCCTGAATGCAAATCAGGCGCTCTCCCAGCTGAGCTAATCCCCCAGATTTATTGGTGGGCCGAGATAGACTCGAACTATCGACCCCACCCTTATCAAGGGTGTGCTCTAACCAACTGAGCTACCGGCCCTCATTGTTTTCAGAGAAACACAAAAATTAAAAAGAGAAGTGCGGACGGTCAACATTAACCTGTTAAATATTTAGAATAAAATTTTTAAAATTTTATTCATCCTTAGAAAGGAGGTAATCCAGCCGCAGGTTCCCCTACGGCTACCTTGTTACGACTTCACCCCAGTCGCTGACTATACCGTGGTCAAAGGTATTAAACTTTGCCTTAAGGTAGAACCAACTCCCATGGTGTGACGGGCGGTGTGTACAAGACCCGGGAACGTATTCACCGCGGCGCGCTGATCCGCGATTACTAGTAATTCCAGCTTCATGTACTCGAGTTGCAGAGTACAATCCGAACTGAGGCATTTTTTTAGGATTTGCTAAACGTCGCCGTCTTGCTTCCTATTGTAAATGCCATTGTAGCACGTGTGTAGCCCAACACGTAAGGGCCATGAGGACTTGACGTCATCCCCACCTTCCTCCAGCTTATCACTGGCAGTTCTTTCAGAGTGCCCAACTAAATGATGGCAACTAAAAGTGAGGGTTGCGCTCGTTGCGGGACTTAACCCAACATCTCACGACACGAGCTGACGACAGCCATGCAGCACCTGTGTTTCGTCCGGCCGAACCGAAAACTTTAATCTCTTAAAGTCGCGACGAACATGTCAAGTGTTGGTAAGGTTCTGCGCGTATCTTCGAATTAAACCACATGCTCCACTACTTGTGCGGGTCCCCGTCAATTCATTTGAGTTTTAACCTTGCGGTCGTACTCCCCAGGCGGTGTGTTTATTGCTTTCGCTGCGACACAGAAAATAAATTTCCAACGTCTAACACACATCGTTTACGGCATGGACTACGAGGGTATCTAATCCTCTTCGCTACCCATGCTTTCGTTCCTCAGTGTCAGTAATGATCCAGAAAGCTGCCTTCGCAATTGGTATTCTTTCTAATATCTACGAATTTCACCTCTACACTAGAAATTCTGCTTTCCTCTATCATACTCTAGCTAAAAAGTTTTGATGGCAGTTCCAGAGTTAAGCTCTGGGATTTCACCACCAACTTTTTTAACCACCTACGAACTCTTTAAGCCCAGTAATTCCGAACTACGCTAGGTCCCTTCGTATTACCGCGGCTGCTGGCACGAAGTTAGCCGGACCTTCTTATTCGGGTACAGTCATTTTCTTCCCCGACGAAAGAGCTTTACAACCCAAAGGCCTTCTTCACTCACGCGGCATCGCTGCATCAGGGTTTCCCCCATTGTGCAAGATTCCCTACTGCTGCCTCCCGTAGGAGTTTGGGCCGTGTCTCAGTCCCAATGTGGCTGATCATCCTCTCAAATCAGCTATTGATCATTGTCTTGGTAGGCCATTACCCTACCAACAAACTAATCAAGTGCAGGCTCATCCATCGGCGCATAAAGCTTTCTCCGTGAAGACTTATGAGGTATTAGCACAAGTTTCCTCGTGTTATTCCTCACCAATGGGAAGATACCTACATGTTACTCACCCGTCTGCCACTAAGTATTGCTACTTCGTTCGACTTGCATGTATTAGGCGTGCCGCCAGCGTACGTTCTGAGCCATGATCAAACTCTCAAGTTTAAAAACGGCGCACACTAGCTTCTATATAAATCTAAGAATAAATTTATATAATGTTGAAGTGTGTACGACAAATTTTGGTAACCTTAACCGTCCACACTTCTCTTCTTAAAATTTTACTTTTTAAATAGCTAATTAGGTTTCACCCTAATATTTCACAATTTTCATTGTTTGGAGAGAATGCTTATAGTACAAATCATTTGTAAATCAAGGTTTTATCAAAGAAAAAAGTGTTAAAAAGTCAATAAAAACCTATGCTTTTAGGGCTGGTTTTTCTGAAGACAATAATTTATAGAAATCCAATGAAATTAATTCAACTTAAGGTTACATCATTTATTAAGAGAAATACCGAGGTATTTCTTTTAATACTTTTATTGGTAGTATCTACGCTCATAATTCAAGTTTATAATTTTCAAAAAAAAAAAATTGATAATGAGTATATTAAGATTTTAAGAAATACTTACTTTAAAAAAACAATAAATCATATTTTTTTTAATCTAACTCCTAGATACGAGCAAATAGATTATTCTGTCAAGAGCGGACAAACGCTTAAAGACATTCTAAAAGAATTTTCAGTAAAGGATGAGGAAATTAAAAAAATTTTTGCAATTTTAAATAAAAAAGAGACTAATAAAATTAGATCAAAACAAATTTTAAATATTATATTAGATAATACAGACAAGAATAACAAAAAAATTTTAAGTCTTTTAATACCTGTTTCAAAAACAAGAAAAATACAAATAGTCAAAAATTTAGAAACAGGTCAGCTTAAAAAAGAGGAAATTGTAACTAATCTTTCTAAAAGACTCGTTTTAAAGGAGGGAGTTATAAGATCTAGTCTGTATAAATCCGCCACAAAACAAAAAATAAAACCCAATGTTATAATTGAGTTTGCTAGGCTTTATGGTTTTCAGGTAGATTTTCAGAGGGATATAAGAAAAAATGACTCATATCAGATTATATATGAAACATTTATCGATGAAAATAATGAAGTTTTTAGTACAGGAGAAATAATTTATGCCAACTTAGTTTTAAGAGGTCAATCAAATCAATTATATTTTTATCCAGACAAAAAATTTTTTGGGCATTATGATGAAAATGGAAAGAGTATTAAAAAGGCTTTAATGAAGACTCCAATAAATGGGGCCAGGCTATCATCTCCATTTGGAATGAGAAAACATCCCATTCTCGGTTTTAATAAAATGCATCGAGGAACTGATTTTGCTGCACCTATGGGTACGCCAATCATGGCATCTGGCGATGGTATTATAATTAAAGCGGGATGGTGTGGTGGTGGTGGCAATTGTGTAAAAATAAAACACAACACAACTTATCAAACAATTTATGCACATATGTCCAAATTTTCAAATCTTGCAATACCTGGGTCTAGAATAAAACAAGGACAAATTATTGGTTACGTTGGATCAACTGGAATGTCAACAGGTCCACATTTACATTATGAGGTAATTGAAAATGGGAAAAAAATAAATTCACAAACTTTAAAGTTACCTCCTGGAAAAGCTCTTAAAGGTCCAGTAAGAGAAGATTTTGAAATAGTTAGAATAAAAACAGATGTTCTTAAGTCAGATTTAATAGTTAAAATTAATTAGAATTCTTTAAGAGAGGTCTTTTTCTTTTTGCTCTAAAGAAACTCTTAAAAAATGATCAGCATACTGAAAATAGTTTTCTGAAAGTATTTTGTCACCATTTGATAAAGCTTCTCTAGCAAGGTCATTATACTTAGAAATTAATTTTTGAACATTTCCATTGCTTCTATTTATATTTCGCCTAAAAGAATTATCATTATTTGCAAAATTGCCATTTAATCTATCTACATCTGAATTTCTTTTAAATGGTCTGTCAGAGTGATTTCTTCTATTTCTTTTTAAATTGTTTTTAAATTGTCTCATTTATAATTTTTTAATTTATTTTTGTAGATACTATACATCTGGTGTTATTTCCATAGTCTTTGATAATTTTATTTATAAAAAATTTTTTTTCTTTTAAGAATTTAGTCACTTTGTATTTCTGATCATATCCGATTTCAAGGACAAGTTTACCATTAGTTTTTAACAAATATTTTGATTTTGAAATAACTTTTTTAATTATTTCTAAACCATCCAATCCACCATCTAAAGCAATTTTTGGTTCATAATTAATTGAGCCCAAATATTTTATTTTATGTTTAATAATATATGGAGGATTGCTTATAACTAAATCATATTTATCGTTGTAAAAATTGTCAACATCTCTTTTGTAAAATTTAATTCTATCTGATAACTGATGTAATTTTGCATTAATTTTGGCTAATTTTAAAGCTTTTTTGGATAGATCTATTGCATCAAATTTACAAAATGGTCTTTCTTTTAAGATAGATATTGATAAACATCCAGAACCTACACCAACATCTAGAATTCTTTTACCCTGATTTTTTTTAATTAGTCTTAATGTTTGCTCCACCAAGTGTTCTGAGTCTGGACGTGGGATCAGAACATTTTTATCTGTTATAAACGTATCTCTCCAAAAATCTTTATTGTTAATTATATAAGCAATGGGCTCATTTTTTCTTCTTCTATTAATAAAATTAAAATATTCATCTTTTTCCTCTTTTTTTATATTTCTTTCTAAATTTAGAAGAACCTCCTCTCTTGATATATTAAGAGTTTGTGACATTAAAATTTCACAGTCAATTTTATGAGAAGATATGTTGTTTTTTTTAAGTATTTCACCACCATCTTTTAAACTGTTTATAATTTTCATGATATTTTTTTTAACTCTTCCTCCTGGGCTTGTAGGCTTAAATTATCAATCATTTCATCAAAAATTTCTCCTTCCATAAACTCTTCAAGTTTGTGTAATGTTAAATTGATCCTATGGTCTGTGACCCTGCCTTGAGGAAAATTGTATGTCCTTATTCTTTCAGATCTATCACCCGATCCAATTTTACTTTTACGGTCTTTTGCTCTTTCCTCATCTCTTTTATTTCTTTCAAATTCATAAATTCTTGATCTTAAAATTTTAAGACCCTTTTCTTTATTTCTAATTTGAGATTTTTCATCTTGTTGGCTGACAACAATTCCTGTGGGAATGTGAGTAATTCTAACAGCTGAGTCTGTGGTATTAACACTTTGTCCTCCAGGACCACTACTTCTAAATACATCAATTCTTAAATCTTTTTCCTCAATCTTAATATCTACCTCCTCTGCTTCTGGTAATACCGCAACTGTAGCTGCTGATGTGTGAACTCTACCTTGTGTTTCAGTGTCAGGAACACGTTGAACTCTATGAACGCCACTCTCATATTTTAATGAAGAATATATATTTCTTCCTTTTATTGAGGCAATTATTTCTTTTAATCCACCTGCATCACTTTTTGATATACTAATTATTTCCAAAGACCATTTTTTTCTTTTGGCTTACCTTTTCATACATTTTAAAGAGGTCCGATGCAAACAAACTTGCTTCTAATCCACCTGTACCTGCTCGTATTTCCATAATTGCATTTTTTGTATCTGCCTCATCTTTTGGTAACAAAAATAATTTAAGTTTACTCTCATTTTTGCCTTTTTTAACTTCAAGCTCATTAAGTTCAATCTTGGCTAATTCTATCATTTCTTTATCGTTGTTTTCGTCGCCAATAATTTTTTTAAGATCATCCCTAGTTTTGTCAAACGTTAGATAGTCCTTCGCGTGACTAATTACTGCATTTAATTCTGAATATTCTTTTGATTTAGAAGCAAATAATTTTTTTTCGATAGCTCCAGAGGATAATTCCTTTTCAAGAATCTCATGTTTTTTTATTATCTCCTTCACCTTATCAACTGGTATCATTAAATTTTATTTTTGATGTCTTTTTCTTTTTTCTCTACCAATGCTACAACTTTGGAAATTATCTCATCATTTTTTAGTTTTTCTTTTTGAACACCATTTAAATATAACATATTACTATCCTTGCCGCCTCCTGTAATACCAATATCAGTTGAAGCTGCTTCCCCTGGACCATTAACGACACATCCAATTATTGATAAAGTTAAAGGTGTTTTAATATGAGATAACTTTTCCTCCAGTTTTTTTACTACATCAATTACTTCAAAACCTTGGCGAGCACATGAGGGGCATGAAATGATTTTTACACCTCTATTTCTTAAGTTTAGAGATTTTAAAATTTCATTACCTATTTTAATTTCTTTAATAGGATCATCTGATAAAGAAACCCTGATTGTGTCGCCAATTCCCTCCATCAAAAGCGAACCTAAACCTATCGAGGTTTTTACACTTCCTGGCACAAAGCTGCCTGACTCTGTAACACCTAGGTGCAGAGGATAATCTGTCTTAGATGAAAGGAGTCTGTACGACGCTACTGATAAAAATACATCCGATGATTTTACACTAACCTTAAAGTTATAAAAATCTTCATCCTCTATAAGCTGGATATTCCTCATCGCACTTTCTACTAAAGCTTCTGGACAGGGTCCTTTATATTTTTCTAAAATATCTTTTTCTAGAGAACCAGCATTAACTCCAATCCTTAATGCACAGTCATAATCTTTAGCTGCTGCTATCACTTGTTTAATTTTTTCTTTTTGGCCAATATTACCTGGATTTATCCTCAAACATTTTGCCCCACTTTTAGCCGCCTCTATAGCTCTTTTGAAGTGAAAATGAATATCTGCAATAATTGGAACTTTGCTATTTTTTACTATCTCTTTTAAAGAATTTGTTGACTCCTCATCTGGACATGAAACTCTTACAAGTTCAGCACCTTCTTCAGCACAATCATTAATTTGTTTAATTGTTTCTTTAACATTAGTAGTTAAAGTATTTGTCATTGACTGAACTGAGATAGGGTTATCCCCGCCAATTTTTACATCACCAACGTTTATTTCTTTTGTTTTTTTTCTTTTGATATCTCTAAATTCTTTATATCTCATCTATTTAAATTAAATTCTTTATGTAATAATTCAACTGATTTTTTTAAATTTTTACTTTGAATTAAGACAGATATTTTTATTTCGGAAGTAGAGATAACAAGAATATTTATTTTTTTATTCGCTAATGCCTGGAACATTCGATAAGTTACCCCTGGTGTTGTGATCATTCCAACACCCACAATAGAAACTTTTGCAACATTTTTATCTACAATCAGCTTCTTAAATTTAATTTTTCTATTTTTAGAAATAAGTCTTTTAGACTTTAAAAGATCACCAGATTTAATGGTAAAAGTTAAATCAGTTTGTTTGCCATCTGAAGAAATATTTTGAACAACCATATCAACATTTATAGAATTTTTGTATAGTGGCTCAAATATTGCTGCAGCTACACCTGGTTTGTCCTTTACACCAAGAAGACTTACTTTCGCATCATTTTTAGTAAAAGATAGACCTCTAATTATATTTGTATCTTTAATCTTTTTTCTACCAATTATTTGTGTGCCTGTTTTATTTGTAAATGATGATTTAACATCAATTTTTACTTTATTTAATTTTGCATCCTGAATTGAGGCTGGCTGCATTACTTTAGCACCAAGCGAGGACATTTCAAGCATCTCTTCATAAGATAATGCTTTTATTTTTTTTGCCTTTTTCAAAAAATTAGGATCAGTCGTATATACACCATCAACATCAGTATAAATTATACATCTTTTGGCTTTAAAAAATTTAGCGAGCATAATTGCACTTGCATCACTGCCACCTCTTTCTAAAGTTGTAAGTCTGCCTTCTCTATTTAAACCCTGAAAACCAGTTATTATTGGGGTTCCACCTTTTTTTAAATATCTTTTTAACTGGTCTGTTCCAATCTTTATAATTCTTGCAGCGCTATAATTACCCCTTGTTATAATAGGTATCTGCCATGACATCCAAGATCTTGAATTAAAACCTAAGTCACATAACTTTCCAGCTATTAAAGCACTAGCCATTTGTTCACCAGTCGATAACAGCACATCTCTCTCAGAGTTTGGAAAATTTTTAGAAATTTTTTCAGCTTTTTTTATTAGTTCATTTGTAACGCCACTCATTGCAGAAGTTACAACAATAACTTTGTATTTTTTTTTTATATAAGAAACTATTATTTTAGATATTTTTACAATTCTGTCTAATGTACCAACCGATGTTCCACCAAATTTTAAAACAATTATTTTCATTGATATTTTATATTTAAATTTTTATATTTAGATAAAATACATCTAAATTGTAAAGTCAACAACCAATGAAAAAAGATACTATTAATAAAAAGGAAATTGATAAATTTTCAAAGTTAGCTGATGAATGGTGGGATCCCGAGGGTAAGTTTAAACCATTGCATAATTTTAATCCTGTAAGACTAAGATATATTAAAGACACAATTATTAAAAAATTTGGAAATAAATCAGAAAAATTACCTTTAAAAGATATTAAGATATTAGATATTGGATGTGGTGGAGGCCTTTTAAGTGAACCTCTTTCAAGATTAGGCGCAACTGTTACAGGTATAGATGCCTCGGACAGAAATATCAAAATTGCTAAAATGCATTTAAAAAAAAGTAAATTAGATATTAACTATTACTGTTCATCTCCAGAAAGTTTTGAAGCTAAGGAAAAATTCGATGTAGTGTTAAATATGGAAATAGTTGAACACGTAGATAATGTTGATTTTTTTTTATTGAAAAGCTCAGAACTTTTGAAAAAAGATGGTTTAATGTTCATCGCAACTTTAAATAAAACACTAAAGTCTTATGTCTTCGCAATTATAGGAGCTGAATATATCTTAAAATGGCTGCCAATAGGTACACATGATTGGAATAAATTTTTAAAACCTGACGATTTAATCAATATTTGTAAAAATAATTCGTTAAATTTAAATAACTTAATTGGTGTAAAGTTTGACATTTTGAAAAATGAATGGACTGTATCTAATGATAAATCTATAAACTATCTCGCGCAATTTTCTAAAACTTAATTTTCTTTATCTTCTAACCAAGGAAACTCCTCAGTTTTAATACCCTCTTGTTTGAGATCTTCTATTTCCTCTCTCGAAGCTTTTCCATAAATTGCTTTATTCTTTTTTTTTGGGTCATAATGGATTGACCTAGCCTCATGGGCAAAATTTTCTCCAACGTATTTAAAGTTGTTCTTTATGAACTTTTTAAATTCTCTTAGCTTTGATTTAATCTCCTTAATTTTATTTATATCTTTACTCTTCAATTCTGAATTATTTAATATATTTGGTGCCATCAAAGCTTTTTCTATTTTACGAGAATCACAAATATGACAGCTCAAATATTTTCTCTTCTTGAGTTTCTCGTATTCTTTAGAACTAGAAAACCAGCTATCAAAAATGTTATTACAATTCTTACAAACTAATTTATATTTGATCATGCACTACAAGTAATAATACTTTACTCTTTTTCAACCCTTAACTTCTATAATCCGAATTAATAGATATGTACTTTTGAGTGAAGTCCATCGTATAACAAGTAAAACTTTTCTTGCCGTTATTAATCTCAATCGTGATTTCTAAATTAGCTTGCTTCATATAATCCGCAACATCTTTTTCGATATAATTTTTATTCAGCTGTCCTTTCTCCAAAATTTTATACTCTCCTATAAATAAATTTACTCGATCTATTTCAAACTCTACACCCGCTTTACCTGCCGCCATTAATATTCTTCCCCAATTTGGATCTTCTCCTGTAATTGCTGTTTTTACTAATGGTGAGTTAGCAATCGAAAATGATATTTTTTTTGCATCAATTTCACTAGAACACTTTAAACAATTAATCTTTATAAACTTTGAGGCACCTTCACCATCACTCACAACCCTTTTTGCTAAGTTTAACAAAACACTATTTAGAGCTAAATCAAAATCTTTAAGTTTTATATCATTTACATTGTTAACAGATTTATTTTTTGCTTTTCCTGTTGAAAAAATTGTTACCATATCATTTGTACTGGTATCACCATCACAACTAATTGCATTAAAAGTGTTTTGAATATTTTTTTTCAAAATCTTTTTTAATACATTTGATGAAAGGTCTGCATCAGTAAAAATATAAGCTAATGTTGTCCCCATATTTGGAAAAATCATTCCAGAACCCTTAGCAAGACCATAAATTTTTACTTTAGTATTTCCAATATTGCATTCTTCCATTGCAAGTTTTGGTTTTAGATCGGTAGTTAAGATACCCATTGCAGCTTTCATCCATAAATACTTATTTTGGGTATATTTAATCTTGTTTACCAAATCTTTGATTGAGGACTTAATTTTTTCTTTTGGAAAGATCTCTCCTATTGTGCCAGTACATCCAAATAAAACTTCGTTTGGTTTAATTTTTTTTGGATGATCTTCGTCATCTTTTTGTTTCTTTGTTAAATTTGTAGATATTTCATCTGAGATTTCTTCAAGGGCTTCATACCCTTTTTTTCCTGTAAGCGCATTAGCATTTCTTGTATTTACTAAAAGAGCACGAATTTTTTTTGTTTTTATTTTCTTATTCCATTTAATGTTTTCAGAAATTACCTGGGATTGGGTATAAACTGATGCGTGTTCGGCGCCATGTCTAAAATAAAAAAGGACTAAATCATCTCTATCATTATTATATAAATTAGCAGAAGTCGTCGATACTGAGACGCCATCAATATGGTCTAAGTCCTGGAAGTCAGCCATTTTTGACTTATCTTTTTTAGATAACAAAAAATTGCTTAAATTTAGAGGCATTCTATTTAAAAAAATTAATTTATAACTATATAATCAATTAATAATTAATTATATATCAAAAAAAAATGTTAAATCCATTAAGCTTTATTAGTAGAATATTTAAGAGTAGTAACGATATCGAGCTTGTTAAATTCAGAAAGATTCTAGAAAAAATTAATTCACTCGAAAACGATGTGGCTAAGATTAAAGATAGTGATTTTCCAAATAAAACTAATGAACTTAAAAATCTAATTAAAATTGGAAAAACTCTTGATGAGGTTTTGCCAGAGGCTTTTGCGTATGTAAGAGAAGCATCTCGCAGAGCAAGAAATGAAAGGCACTTTGATGTTCAGTTGTTAGGAGGAATTGCATTACATCAGGGTAAAATAGCTGAAATGAAAACTGGAGAAGGAAAGACAATCACAATTGCATTAGCAGCTTATTTAAATGCCCTCTCTGAAAAAGGCGTTCATGTTGTTACAGTAAACGATTATCTAGCAAAGAGAGATTGTGAGAATATGTCAAAAATTTATAACTTTCTTGGTTTGAGCGCAGGTTATATCAACAATGATCAATCTGATGATGAGAGAAGAGAAAATTACCTAAAAGATATTACTTACGCAACTAATAGTGAACTTGGTTTCGATTATTTAAAAGATAATATGAAATATACATCAAACAAATTAGTTCAAAGAGAACATAGTTTTGCTATTGTAGATGAAATTGACTCTTGTCTAATAGATGAGGCAAGGACACCGTTAGTTATTTCTGGACAATCAGACGAAACAAGTAATCAATATAAAGCTATCAATAAACTCGTAAAAAAATTAGAACCAAGTGATTATGAGTTGGATGAAAAAGACAAAAACGTCACTTTAACTAATAAAGGGATAGATT
This sequence comes from uncultured Pelagibacteraceae bacterium, assembly GCA_902610755.1. Lineage (GTDB taxonomy): Bacteria > Pseudomonadota > Alphaproteobacteria > Pelagibacterales > Pelagibacteraceae > Pelagibacter. The sequence goes on from CACLWW010000001.1 coordinate 25,363, forward strand.
CTATTGAAAAATTATTGAATGACATTGGAGTACTTAAAAATAATAATTTTTACGATCCATCAAATTTAAACCTTGTACATCACGTTAATCAAGCTTTGAAAGCAAATCATCTTTTCGCAAAAGATAAGGATTATGTTGAGGTAGATGGAAAGATCAAAATTGTTGATGAGCTTACAGGAAGAATTCTTGAAGGTAGGAGGTATGGTGATGGATTACACCAGGCTTTAGAGGCTAAAGAAAATTTGAAAGTCCAAATGGAGAATCAGACACTTGCTTCAATTACTTATCAAAATTATTTTAAACTATATAAAAAACTTGCAGGATGTACTGGTACTGCTGTTACGGAAAGTCAGGAGTTTTATGAAATTTACAATCTCAATGTTGTTGTTATTCCAACTAATAAAGAAATGATTAGAAAAGATTGGAACGATCAAATTTTTAGAACAGAAAAAGAAAAGCAAGATGCAATTATTTCTAAAGTAAAAATGTTAAATTCAAAAGGGCAACCATTACTTATATTTACATCCAGTGTAGATAAATCAGAGGTCTATTCAAATTTATTTAGAAAAAATAAAATTACTCATACAGTTTTAAACGCTAAAAATCACGAAAAGGAGGCTGAGATTATTGCCAATGCAGGAAAATTGAACTCGGTGATAATTACAACAAGTATTTCAGGAAGAGGTGTAGATATTAAATTAGGAGGGAAAGATTCAGATAACTTAAAAGAGAATAAAGAAAAAATTAAATCTCTAGGTGGGCTTTTTGTTATTGGCACAGAAAGAATGGAATCTAGAAGAGTTGATAACCAGGCAAGAGGAAGAGCTGGGAGACAGGGTGATGAAGGTAATTCAATTTTTTATGTAAGCTTGGAAGATGATTTGATGAGAATTTTTGGATCAGAATCTATTAATAAGATATTAGAAAAACTAGGATTAAAAGACGGAGAAAGTATTGACCATCCTTGGATCAACAAAGCTTTAGAAAGAGCACAACAAAAAGTTGAGGCTAGAAACTTTGATATAAGAAAAACTTTATTAAAGTTTGACGATGTACTTAATGACCAGAGACATGTAATATTTAGTCAAAGAAAAGAAGTCCTAGAAAAACAAAACATATTTGAAACTATTGACAACTTTTTAAAAGATGAAATTGAAGATTTAATAAAAGAAAAAGAAAAATCTCCATCAATTTTTGAAAATAAAGCTCAAGTAAATAGAATTAACACACTTTTTGGTCAAAATGTGGATAATTTAAATGAGAAATTAAAAAGTCTAAGTGACAAAGAAATATCAAGCTCCATAAATTCAAATTTTAAAAAAAAGAGAGAAGAAAGAAGCGCTTATTTAGGAGAGGAAAGTTCAAAAGAAATAGAAAAGAAAATCTTTTTGCAATTAATTGATTTAAATTGGAAAAATCATATTCAGTATTTAGAACAGTTGCGTCAAGTCATAGGTTTAAGGTCTTATGGTCAAAGAGATCCCTTAGTTGAGTACAAAAAGGAAGCATTTCATTCTTTTGAAACACTGCTCAATAAAATTAGGCAAGATATAGTGATGATTTTGCTAAATTTAAAAATTGTAGAAAAAAGAAGATAAATTCCAATAAGTTTCAGTATTATTTTAAGAGGAAAATTAAAGCTGCTAAAATAAATATCGATCCTATAAAAAAATATTTGTATTTGAATAAAACTTTTTTAAATTTATTTAAATTCGTAAAATTAATTGCCAATTTATTGGAAATAGAAACTCCCTCTGTTAAACCTCTATCCCTACCGATTTCTAAAAATTTTTCTTTTTTACGAGATATAATTTCAGCTTTAGAAAGATTGCTTAACTCATCTAAATTTTTATCAATAGACATCTTTACATTTTCTAAAATTAAGTTTTTGTCTCTGTGAGCTCCTCCCGTTGGTTCAGGAATTATTTCATCAATAATTTTTAAATTCAAAAGATCATTAGAAGTAAGTTTCATTGCTTTTGCAGCTTCTAAAGTTTTTGTTGGGTCTCTCCATAAAATAGATGCACACCCTTCGGGAGAAATTACTGAATAAATTGCGTTTTCTAACATTATAATTTTATTTGATGATGCTAAAGCAATTGCGCCACCAGATCCTCCCTCCCCAATGATAATTGAAATTGTAGGAACGCCAATTGACATTGAACATTCTATTGATCTTGCTATTGCCTCTGCTTGGCCTCTCTCTTCTGCTCCTACTCCTGGATAAGCACCGGGTGTATCTATAAATAAAATTATTGGTAAATTAAATTTATCAGCTAACTTCATAAGTCTAATTGATTTTCGATATCCTTCAGGTTTCATCATTCCAAAATTTCTTTCAATTCTAGAGTCAAGATCCTCGCCCTTTTCTTGTCCAATTACCATTACAGATTTGTTTTGAAAAGTCGCTAATCCAGAAATCAAAGATTTATCCTCTCCGAATAATCGGTCACCATGAATTGGAAAGAAATCCTCAAAAAGATTATCAATAAAAAATTTTGATTTAGGACGGTCCTCATGACGAGCAACCATTGTGGTTTGCCATGGATCAAGGTTTGAATAAATTTCATTTAATTTAGAACTTAATTCATTCTGAAGTTTTAACAATTTTCCAGTTTCAACTTGTGTAATACCATCTTTGGCAAATGGATCTTGAAGTTTTTCAATCTCACTTTCTAAGGATTTTATATCTTTTTCAAAATTCAAATAATTTTTCATAATTAAATATCCACTAATATTTAAAAATGGCAATAAAATGATTACTTTTATTAGTGTGTAATTATTATATATGTTAATTTATTAATTTCTAAGATAATTTTTGACTATGAAAACTAAAAATTTAAAAGAATACTCGAGTGTTGGAAGTCTTTATGTATCAAAAGAGCTATTAAAGTTTGTGAACAACGAGGTTCTTAAGGGTACAAAAATAAAGCCAAAAAATTTTTGGAGTGGGTTTGAAAAATCTTTACAAATTTTAAAACCAAAAAATGAAAAGTTGATTGATTTAAGGGAAAGTATTCAAAAAAAAATTGATGATTGGCACATACAAAACAAAGATAACGAGTTCAATTTAACAGCATATAAAAAGTTTTTATATTCTATTGACTATCTAAAAAAAGAGGGAAAAAACTTCAAAATCCAAACAGAAAATGTTGATGAAGAAATATCAAAAACGCCAGGTCCCCAATTAGTTGTTCCAATTTCAAATGCAAGATACGCTTTAAATGCAGCAAATGCGAGATGGGGAAGTTTATATGATGCTTTATATGGAACAGATGCAATCGGCTCTGAAAAACTTGACAACAGATATAATCCTGTCCGTGGAGGAAAAGTCATAAATTATTGTAGAAATTTCTTAGATGAAATTTTTCCATTAAAAAATGCTTCATGGAAAAAACTTAGTGAATTAAAAATTTTTAAACATAAATTAATTTTAAAAATTGGTAAAAAAACTATATTTTTGAAAGATAAAAAGCAGTTTAAAGGATATCGACAAGATAAGAAAGGTCTTAAAGGTGTTTTGCTTATTAATAATGGACTTCATGTAGAATTAATTATTAATCCTTACGCTTTCCATGCAAACAATGATCCCATTGGGCTTAGTGATCTAGTAATAGAGTCAGCTGTCTCAACCATCATAGATCATGAAGATAGTGTTGCTGCGGTAGATGCAAGCGACAAAGTAATGGGCTACAGAAATTGGTTGGGTCTAATGAAAGGAAACTTACAGGTCAAATTTGAAAAATTAGGAAAAAAATATAAAAGAGTTTTAAACTCGGATAGAAATTATATTTCTCAAAACGGAAAAAAATTTAAATTACATGGAAGAGCTCTTTTGTTAAATAGGAATGTTGGGCACTTAATGACAAACCCCTCAATTTTATTATCAGATAAGTCAGAGGTTCCCGAAGGTATTATGGATGCCTTTATAATCTCAGCAGCATGTTTGCATGACTTTATCAAAAAAGGGAATTCAAGAAAAAATTCAATTTATATCGTTAAACCAAAGATGCATGGACCGGATGAAGTCGCATTCGCTGATGAAATTTTTAGTCATGTTGAAAATATTTTAAAAATGAAAAAGAATACAATAAAAATTGGAATAATGGATGAGGAAAGACGAACAAGCGCAAACTTAAAAGAGTGTATTAGAAACGTAAAAAGAAGAGTTGTCTTTATAAATACTGGGTTTTTAGATCGAACTGGAGATGAGATACATACATCTATGGAATCGGGTCCAGTGATTAAGAAAGGTGATATAAAAAATTCTGATTGGATTAAAGCATATGAGAACAATAATGTTACTGTTGGATTGGAATGTGGTTTTTCTGGTAAAGCACAAATTGGAAAAGGAATGTGGGCTGCCCCAGATAGAATGGCAGATATGTTAAAAGAAAAAATAGGACATCCTTCCTCTGGAGCGAATTGTGCCTGGACTCCTTCACCTACTGCAGCAACTTTACATGCAACTCATTATCACAAAGTGAACGTTTTCAAAGTTCATAAAAAACTATCTAATAAAAGGAAATTTGACTTAGACAATCTTTTAAAATTACCAATTATTCGAGGTCCAAACTGGTCAATGGATGAAATTAAAACTGAACTTGAAAATAATTGCCAAGGGATATTGGGATACGTAGTAAGATGGATAGATAGCGGTGTAGGTTGTTCAAAAGTTCCAGACATAAACAATATCGGTCTCATGGAGGATCGTGCAACTTTAAGAATTTCTTCTCAGCATATTGCTAACTGGTTACACCATAATATATGTACTCCTAATCAGGTATTAGAAACGTTAAAAAAGATGGCAAAAATTGTTGATGATCAAAACAAAAATGATCCTGAATACAAAAAAATGTCTGATAATTTTGATAATTCTATTGCCTTTAAAACTGCTTGTGACTTAGTTTTTAAAGGTAAGGACCAATCATCAGGTTACACGGAACCCTTGTTACACTTGAACAGATCTATAAAAAAAAATTTAAGTCCCTCTAGATAGTTGTCCTATTTTTAAAAGCAGAATTTAGAGTGCCATCATCCAAACTTTCTATTTCGCCACCCACAGGTAAACCTTGTGCCAACTTAGTTATTTTAATATTTAAATTTTTTAAACTGTCTTGAATGTAATATGCGGTCGTTTGACCTTCCACAGTCGCGCTTGTAGCTAAAATAACCTCTTTAATTTTATCTTTTTTAACCCTTTCAACTAAAGAGCTGACTAATAAATCCTCTTTATTTTGTCCTGCTGAAGAAATTGTCCCCCCTAAAATGTGGAAATAACCCTTATAAATGTTTGAACTTTCAATACTCCATTGATCAGAAATATTTTCAACAACACAAATTTTATCAAATTTACTATCAATAAAGTTACAATCACTAAAACTACATTCTATTGAGTTACTTTTCAAAGTCCCACAAATTTTACAACGAGATACATTTTTATAAACCTCCGCCAAAGTTTTTGCCATTGGCTTTATTAGCTCCTCGCGATTATTAATTAATTTTAAAACTATTCTTTTTGCAGATTTTGGCCCAAGTCCTGGAAGTTTAGAAATTATTTTTATTAATTCCTCTATTTCAGTGAGATTATTCATACTTAGAAAGGCCACTTAAAGCCTGGAATGCCAAAATTACCAGTGGCTTTTGTTATTTCTTCAGTAGTTTTAGTTTTTAAATTTTTTTTTGCTTCATTATGGGCAGCAATAATTAAATCTTCTAACATAGTTTTATTTTCAGAAAAGATTTTTTCAGAAATATCTATTTTTTCTATTTCACTATTACCGTTCAAAATAACTTTAACTAAACCACCACCAGATAAACCTTCCGCTTTAATTTGTTTAATCTTTTCTTGACTATCCTTTATCTTTTCTTCTATCTCTTTTGCCTTATCTAAAATTTTATTAAAATCAGTCATCCTTATTATCCTTAACATCTATCAATTCAGCATCGGGAAATGAGTTTTTAATATTATTAAATATATCTGTTTGTTCAAAATCTTTTAAATTATTTTTCTTCTCTCCTTCTGATGTTTTTTTAATTGTTTCTTGTCCTTTATTTTGTGAAAGAGAAATAATCCATCTAATGTTAGTCCACTCATAAAGCTTGGATGATAATATTTTTACAAAATCTTTTTTTAGATTTTCATTAAAAGAAATTTCGATGTAACCGTTTTTAAAGTTTATTAAATTTACATTAGTTTCTAACTCATATTTCAATTCTACTTCTTTTTTTGAATTGCATATATTAACTAAATCATTGAAAGATTTGATTTCTAAATTATTTATAGATTTATTTTCTTCTAAAATCTTTTTTTGTTTCTCTTGAGAAGAAGATTTTAGTTGATTTACAGCTATTTTCTTTTTCTCAAAATTACTATCGATTTTATTGTTTTGATTTGATGCTGGAATATCAGTTTTGGTTTGATTACCTTTTAAATAAAGCAAGCGTATCAAAAACATCTCTACAGACAAGTTTGGATCGTTTACAATATTAACTTCATCCATTGTCTCTATAGTGAATTGCCAGAAAAGAAGTAGTGTATGAGAGTCTAATTTCTCAGACATTTCTTTAATTTTTTTAAAATTATTTTCAGTTAAATCAGTAGAAAAACTAACTCTTTCTAGATTTTTAAAATTTTTTAAATAATAGATGATTTCCAAAAAACCATTTAAAAAAATTTTTGGCTCTACTCCTCTTTGATAAATCTGCCTGTAAAGATCTAGAGTTTTGTGCTCATCTCCATCAAATATTTTCTCTATTAGATTTATGGTAAATTCTTTATCAAAATATCCAAATATTTCCCTTGCGCTTTCTAAGCTAATGTTCCCTTTTTGGCTATCATCATTGGTTAGTGATATTCTATCTAATAATGACAATGCATCTCTAACTGAACCCTCTGAAATTTTTGAGATTAGGTTTAAAACATCTTGATTGATATCTATTTTCTCCATTTCAGCAACTTTTGCTAAAAATTCACTCAATTCCTCAAGCTTAATTCTTGATAAATCAAATCTCTGACATCTTGATAAGACTGTTATTGGGATTTTGTTAACCTCAGTTGTTGCAAAAATAAACTTTAAATAACTCGGCGGTTCCTCAAGAGTTTTTAGTAAGGCATTAAAAGCTTGTTTACTTAACATGTGGACTTCATCAATTATAAAAATTTTAAATTTTGAAGATGTTGGTCCATATCTTGAAAATTCTATTAAATCCCTAACGTCATCAACACCAGTTTTGCTTGCCGCATCCATTTCTAGAACATCGATGTGTCTTGACTCGGATATTTCATCACAATTTTTACACTTATTTTTTAAACAACAATTTTTTTCAGAATTTCCACAATTTAAAGATTTTGCTAAAATTCTTGCAATTGTCGTTTTGCCAACACCCCTAATTCCTGTAAACAAAAAAGCATTGGGAATTTTATTTTGAGAAATGGACTTTTCAATTGTTTCTACAATAATGTTCTGACCTATTAAATCTTTAAAGACTTGAGGCCTGTATTTCAGTGCTAAAACTTTTGAATTATTGCTCATTTTTTTTAAGGAGACCAATCAACCTGGAAAATACTCATTACCCTTGCTCTTTTTCAAGCCTGGGGGATTCGTGGTACCACCACCTGATTGGCCCCCAGTTATTATAACAGTTATATTTTCTAGTCTACAACAAAACTTTGTAAATTTTTAGATTTTTCTATATTCGCTTGCTTCGTAAACTCCTAGAATATCTAAACTAACAGTATGGAAACCTAGCTCTTCTAAAGATTTTTGGATTTTTGGATCTTCAATATGTCCATAAATATCGCATATAAATAAATATTGTTCAAAACTGTTTTGATCAGAGAAACTTTCTAATTTGCTTAAATTAACATTATTAGTAGCAAAGCCGCCTAAACATTTGTAAAGAGCAGCAGGTTTATTTTTTACTTTAAAAATACAACTTGTAATATAATTTTTTTTCTTAAATTCTGGATGGGAAGCTTTGCTACCCATAATTAAAAACCTTGTAACATTACCTTTGTTGTCCTCAATATTCTTTTTTACTATTTTCAGATTATAAATTTCAGCGGCTAGCTCAGATGCGATTGCAGCTTCATTTTTAATTTTGTTATCACTGATATATTTTGCACTACCTGCAGTATCTGCCGCAATTATCGGCTCGAGCTTGTTTTCTGTGATAATTTTTTGACATTGTGAAATAGCTTGGGTGTGCGATCTTACTGAAGATATATTTTTCATACTTGAACTTGGCAATATCATTAAATTATGGGTGATCGGTTGAAAATGTTCTGCGTAAATTTGAAGTTTATATTTGTTAATTAAATATTGTATGTCTGCAACTCTTCCAGCTATTGAATTTTCTACAGGAATAATTGTCCTATAACTCTCATTTTTTAAACAAAGACTAAAGCATTCTTCAAAAGTATTTTGTGAAATAGGTTCATACTCTGGGTATATCTTTTTAGCCGCTAAGTGGGAATATGCTCCTGGTGAACCTTGGTATACTATTTTCATAAATTTAGTCTTTTTTATATTCCATTATTTTTTTAATTTCCATAAAATCATCCATTGTATCTACACCTATTGGAGAATTTTGTGTATAGATAACATCTATCGGAATACCGTTATCTAAAGCACGTAGCTGCTCCAATCTAAATTTTTTTTCATTTTCTGTCTGTTTTAAATTTATAAATTTCTTTAAGGTCGTGATTTCATACTGATAAATTCCAATGTGGTGATAGGTTTTTTTTTCATCAAGATCATCTGCGTTTCTAAAAAAAGTCAGAGCTGGCGAATAATTATTTTTTCGAAAAGTTTCATTTACAGAGACTTTTACAATATTCTTATTACTAAATATTCTTTTGTCCTTAATATCTGTGCAAAGCGTACCAATTTTTGAATTTAGTTTTCTAACTTTCTTATCAAGATTAATTATGTCCTCTGTCGATATTTGAGGTTCGTCTCCCTGTAAATTAATAACATATTTGATATTTTCTGTTTCTTTAATTTTCTCTACTGCTTCAAAAATTCTATCAGTGCCTGTTTGATGATTTTTACTAGTCATTATCGAATTACCACCATTTTTTTCAATTTCAGTCTGAATTTCAGTATCCTCTGTTGCAACATAAACTTTGCCCAAATTTGTCGCCTTAGCTTTGTTGTATACATGCTGAATTATGCTTATCCCATTTATTTTTAATAAAGGTTTTCCTGGAAGCCTTGATGCGCTCATTCTAGACGGTATCAAGATAATTGTGTTATTCATTTTAAAGTTTAATGCGTCTTACAGACGCAAATAATTTTTTAATTAGTTTATTTTAATATTAACATGTTATATGAGTTCTTAAGAAAAAATAATGGATTCTTTTGAATTAAATAAAATAATTGCTGCTGTATTGTTAGTTGCACTTTTGGTAATTGGTATCGGGAAAATCTCAAACTTATTGTTCAATGTAGAAAAGCCAGAGGTTTCTGGTTATAAAGTTGAGGTAACTGAAGATGTTTCAAAAAAGTCAGTGGCCCAAAAAGAGGAAGAAGTCGAAGTTGATATATCTGCTTTAATGGCCCAAGCTGATCTAGTGCATGGCGAAAAAATCTTTAAAAAATGTTCAGCATGTCATTCGATACAGGCAGGTGGGGGAAACAAAATTGGACCAGCTTTATACAATGTTGTGGGAAGAAAAGTTGCTGCCATCGAAGATTACAAATATTCAAAAGCACTTGTTGCTTATACAAAAAATTGGACTTTTGAAGAATTGAATGGTTATTTAATTAAACCTCAAACTTGGATAAAAGGTACAAAAATGGCATTTGCTGGTTTAAGAAAAGAGAAAGATAGAGCATCAGTTATTTTATATTTAAACAAAAATTCGGATAGCCCTTTACCGTTACCTTAATTTTCCAAAACAGTATAATAAAATACTTTTTTGAACATGAACTCTATTAAGTGCTTGTTGCCAGACATATGAGTTTTTACTCAAAAAAACGTCTTCCGAAACTTCATTTCCTCTAGGTAAACAATGTAAAAATATAAAATTCTTTTTTGCTAATCTGGTCAACTTTTTATCTATCTTAAAATTTTTAAAAGCAAGGATCTTTTTTTTCTTATTCACTCTATCGTTGAGTGAAATTACTTTATCTGAAAATATAACATCAGCACCAGAAACTGCTTTTTTGGGATCATTATAAATGTAAATTTTCTTATTATTTTTTTTGACCCAGTTTTTAACTTCTTTTCCAGGTTCAAATTTTTTTGGGCAGCCAATGCTTAGCTTAAAAGAAAATTTCACTGAGGCAGCAATTAAACTGTTCAAAACATTATTTGAGTCACCAATCCAACAAATGTTCAATTTTGAAATAGGTTTTTTTTTAATCTCTTCAACTGTGAAAATATCAGACAATACTTGTGTGGGATGGGATAAAGGGCTTAAACCATTTATTACAGGTATTGATAAACATTTTTTGAAGTCCTCCATTTTTTTTTCACTATCAGTTCTAAGCATAAAACCATCTCCGTAAGTAGAGAGAACTTTGGCCGTATCGGTAATACTTTCTCCTCCTTGGCCTAAATGCAGCTCATTAGATCTTAATGTTAAAGTTCCTCCTCCTAACTGTTTAATTGCCAAATAAAAACTTATTCTTGTCCTTAAACTTGGTTTTTCAAACATTTGTATTAATATTTTTCCTTTAAGTGGAGATCCTCTGTCAACTTCAAGAGTGCTAAGTTTTTTTCTTAATCTTTTTCTGTTTTTAGCATCAACAATAATCTTTCTAAGATCTTTTGAAGATATATCTTTTAAATTTATAAAATGTTTCATGGAATTAAAATTCTGAGCAAACTTTATTAATAATCTTTAATGCTACATCGATTTCACTCTTCTTAACATTTAAAGGTGGTAAAATACGAATTACATTTTCAGCTGCTTTAATAGTCAATAGTTTATTTTCCATTAGTTTTTTTATGAATAAAGTCTGATCTTTATGTAATTGAATACCTATTAACAAACCTTTTCCTCTAATTTGTTTAATTATATTTGGATATTTGTCTTTTATATAACTTAATTTTTCTAAAAAATATTTTGATAAATTTTTGACATTATTCAAAAATTTTTTATTTGAAATTATATCCATTACTTCATTTCCAACAGACATGGCCAAGGGATTGCCTCCAAATGTAGATCCGTGGGATCCAGGCACCATTGCTTTACTGACCTTATTATTCATTAATACTGCTCCGATAGGAAACCCGCCCCCAATTCCTTTTGCAATAGGCACAATATCTGGTTTAACTTTTGAGCTTTCAAAAGCAAAAAAATCTCCTGATCTTCCAATGCCACATTGAACTTCATCAAGTATAAGTAATATTTTTTTCTTGTTACATAACTTTCTCAAATCTCTTAAACACCAATCAGGTATTACTTTTATTCCACCTTCACCCATAATCGTCTCAACCATAATAGCTGCAGTATTTTTTGATATTCTTTTTTTTAAAGAATTATGATCCCCAAAAATAAAATGATCGAAACCACTTACTTTCGGGCCAAAGCCTTCTGTCATTTTTTTTGATCCACTAGCAAAAATTGCGGCTATAGTCCGACCATGAAATGAATTTTTTACACAAAGTATTCTATTTTTTTTTGGTTTTCCTATTGAGTAAAAGTATCTTCTTGCCACTTTTATAGCAACCTCTGTTGCTTCAGTCCCAGAATTTTGAAATATCACCGAGTCTGCAAAAGTTTTCTTGACCAATTTTTTTGCTAACATCTCTCCCTCTGGAATTGTGAAAGCGTTTGAAACGTGCCAAACTTTTTTTGCTTGTTTATATAATGCTTTTACTAACCTTGGATTTGCATGGCCTAAACTATTGACCGCAATTCCAGAGCAAAAATCTAAATATTTCTTACCATTTGTGGTAATTAGATAGCTTCCAATACCCTTTTTAAAAGAAATTTTTTTTCTATTATAATTATTTGCTAAAAATGTCATTTAATTTCTAATTTTGTATCCTTTTTTATAAAGGAGGAATGATATGAACCATATAATCAAACTAAACAAAAATAAATATATAAGACCAAATTTAATTGAACCGTCACTACTTCCGATAAAAGAAAATCTCAAACCGTCAATCATATGAAAAAAAGGATTTAAAAAACTTATTTTTTGTAAGATTTCAGGAAGTCTATCAATTGAGTAAAAAGTACCCGACAAAAATGACATTGGAACAATAATGAAGTTGGTTACAGTTGCCATATTCTCCCATTTATCAGACCACATACCTGCTATAAACCCCATTACTCCCATAGAAAAAGATGAAAGAAATAAGAAAACTGCAAAATAAAGAAAGTTTTCAAGACGGATTTCTATAAAAATACTGAACACTAAGATTGATAAAAAACTTATCATAATAGACCTTGTAATTGAGGCGAAAACTACAGCGAGCGTTACTTCAAGTGCTGAAAGTGGACTTCCTACCAAATCCACAATATTTCCCATCATTTTTCCTGATAGTATTGAGGATGATGAGTGAGCAAAAGATTGTTGAATTATTTGCATGCTTATTAACCCAGGTGCTAAAAATTCTATGAAAGGAACCTCAAGAACCATTCCTCTATTTTCACCTATTGCAAGAGAAATGACCATTAAAAATAAAATTGCAGTTACCACTGGTCCTAAAATTGTTTGACCAGATACAATAAGAAAACGAAGTGTCTCTTTTTTATACAAAGAGTAAAAGCCTATCCAATTAATATAGCTAAAACGTCGTACTCCAATTTTATATTTTTTGTTTAATTCAACCATAAGTATTTATTAATTTATTTTAATAAATTGTTAAGAAGTTAAAAAAAATCCTTGTTTTGATACATTTATTATGAATTACTACATATTGTTATATTTTATTTTAAACAACAAAATATTGTATGAGCTGGACACCAGAAAAAGTAAATAAACTGAAAGAATTGTGGGGTAAAGGCAATACTGCGAGCCAAATAGCTGAAATACTAGGTGGAGTTACTCGTAATGCCGTTATCCGCAGAATGGCTGTCTTAGAATAAAGATAGCCATTCTGTCTCTGCATCGGTAAAGCGCATCGTTTAAATCTTTCGGGAAAATTTCAGACAAGAAAAAGCTCGCAGTTAGCTACTAATGTCAATGTTAATGAAAATAAAGTCTCTCGTAAAAATTTAAGAAGAGGTAAATTCAAATCTTTAATTATAGATAAAGATTTTGAACCTGAAAATCCTAAACAGCTTGAGGAGCTTGATGAAAATTCTTGTAAATGGCCGATTGGACACCCCGATGAGGATAATTTTTATTTTTGTGGGAGAACTTCATTGAAAGATTTTTCTTATTGTAAACTACATTTATTATATGCATTCCAGCCAAAAAATAAAAAAGAAGATGTTTTGGATAAAGACAAAGACAATGAAGTGCCCAAATTTATTAGAAGAAAGATTAAATCAGCTTAAACTACTCGCCTAATATTTTTTTCTTAGCCGCTGCAAATTCCTCATCATTTAAAATTTTTTTTTCGTGTAATTCTTTTAGCTCGTTAAGTTTGCTAATTAAATCCTCTTGATTGTTAGAATTATTTATATTCAAATTATCTTCTTTAGTATTATCTAAATTTTTGTTGGCTTTTTTTGCTTCCATGCCTGTATTTATAGCTCTAAATGCAATATATAAAACAAAACATAATATTAATCCGATCAAAGTATAAACTATAGATGTAACCATAAAATTAATTTACTCTTTTTTTGAATACTCTCCTTCATTCCTCCACATATAAGAATATTTATTTACCTCATCTTCAAATTTCAATGAGCAATTTAAGTTGAAGTCAATATTGCTTTTGTATTTTCCAGATAAAACATTATCATACTTTAATAATCTTAACTGATCATTCGTAATTAGTGGTCTTGGTAAAAGTTCAAATATGTGTGCAGTCATTCTAGCAAGGGAGATTGGCATTGGAAATAACAGCCTTTTTTTTTCTATTGAGGAAAGAAGTTTTTCTAAAATTTCCTTGAATGACATTTCATCTGGTCCTGCAAACTCAATTATATTTTCTCTAATATCATCGGTTATTATCTTTGTTATGGAATTTGTTAAGTCTGAGCAATGAATAGGTCTAAACTTTGTTTTGCCATTATAGTAAATTGGAAAAATTGGCAACAATCCCAACAATGTCATTAATTGCGTAGTGAAATTATCGTCGACAGAATATACTATCGAGGGTCTGAGAATTACAGCTTTGTTGAAATTATTTAAAATTTCTTTTTCACCTTTTAACTTACTTTGAGCATAAATTGACTCCCCTGCATTTTCAATACCAAGGGCAGACAAGTGAATAAATTTTTCTAAATTATATATCGAGGCTAATTTTGAAATCATTTTTGGAAATTCAATATGGATATTGGTAAAATTATTTTTTCCTTTTTCAAATAGTATACCAACTAAATTTACACATAGATCGGCTTGGCGAAACAATTTTTTTAACAAATCATAATTAAAAATACTTCCTTCCACTATTTCAAGGTATCCAGGGTTAGCTTGAGTTTTAATTATATAGCCTTTTTGATGGATGTTTCTTGTTAATGCTGTCACTTTAATATTACTTTTGGTTAAACTTCTAATTAAATTTCTACCGATTTGACCACTTGCGCCAAAAATTAGACAATTTTTTGGTTTCATATATATATATTTTATTAGTTATGGATATAAAAGTTCACAAAACTGATTTACCAGAAGATCTTGATGTTGGCAATAGGGTCGCTGTTGACTGCGAGTTTATGGGACTTAATTTTCAAAGAGATAAATTATGTTTGGTTCAAATATCTTCAGGAAATTCTGACGCCCATATAGTTCAATTAGATCGAAGTGAGTACAAGGCGCCAATGTTAAAAAAAATTTTATCTGATAAATCGATTAAAAAAATTTTTCACTTTGCAAGAGCAGATCTTTCTTTTATTAAGAAATATCTTTTAGTTGAAGTCAATAATATTGAGGATACGAAGCTTCAATCAAAACTAGCAAGATCTTATACAGATAAACACGGGTTAAAAGATCTAATTAAAGAATTTATAGGTGTTGACATAAGTAAGCAATATCAAAGTTCAGATTTTGGAGGAGAGTTATCGCAAGCACAAATAAAATATTGTGCAAATGATGTTTTGTATTTACATAAAATAAATGATGCCCTAACAAAAATTCTAAAAAGAGAAAAAAGATATCATCTTTATGAAGATTGTTTAAAATTCATAAACACTAGAGTCAATTTAGATTTAGCATCTTTTTCGGATGATATTTGGTCACACTAATGAAAAAAGATATTTATAAAAAAATTGCAAAAGATGTAATAAATACAGAAATAGTTTCATTAAATAAATTGAAAAAATCTTTAGATGCAAATTTTAAGAAAGCTGTAGAAAAAATTTTAGACTGTAAAAAAGGAAAAGTAATTTTATCTGGAGTTGGAAAGTCGGGAATTATAGCAAAAAAAATTGCTTCCACATTAGCATCAGTTGGTACTCCATCTTTTTTTGTAGACGCTAGTTCTTGCTCTCATGGAGATCTAGGACAAATTAGTTCAAATGATGTTTTGATACTGATAAGCAATAGTGGGGAGTCGGTTGAATTAAAAAATATTATACAATTTGCAAATAGAAATAAAAATATTACTTTAATCGGAATAGTATCAAAAAAAAACTCACTTTTATACAAAGCTTCTGATATTAAAATTTTAACTCCTGAAGTTAAAGAAGCCGGTCCTGGAAGTATAGTTCCAACATCTTCGACTATTGTTCAATTAGCAATAGGTGATGCAATAGCAATTGCTACTATGAAACAAAAAAAATTTGGACAAAAAGATTTCAAAAAGTTTCATCCTTCAGGGAGTTTGGGATCTAAATTAAAATCTGTAGAAGATCTTATGCTTACAGGAAAAAAAATACCGTTTATTAACGAAAATTCTAATATGAAAAATGCTTTAAAATTTATTTCACAAAAAAAACTTGGTGTTCTTGTTGCTAGAAATAGTAAGAAAAGAACAACTGGAATTATAACTGATGGACAGATTAGACGTAAAAGTGAAAAAAAAGGAAATCTTCAAAAACTAAAAGTAAAAGATGTAATGACAAAAAACCCAATTTCTATAAATGCTGAAGTTTTGGCAGCTAGAGCATTATCTTTGATGAATTTAAATAGAATTACATTTTTGTGTGTACACAAAAAAAAACAAAAAAATAAAACAATTGGAGTAATTCATATTCATAATATTCTTGAGAATAATATTCAATAAATGAGAAATAAAATTTATATTCAATTATTTTTAATATTTATTTTGTTAACTATATCTTTGACGATATTTCTTAAATATTTTAAAAAAACAGACTTCGAAAAAGGCGTAAAAAATAGTGTAGAACAAGCGACAATCGTTGGTGAAAGTTTAATAGAAGATCTTAAATACCTCTCAACTGACAAAAAAGGTAATAAGTACAAAATAGAGGCAAAAAAAGGAAATATAGATAAAGTTAACCCGGACGTTATTTATTTAGAAAACGTAAAAGCAATAATCTCGTTACAGAATTCTGAATTCATATCAATAGAATCAAAATTTGCAAAATATAATACAAAAAGTTTTGATACTTTATTTAATGATACTGTTTCTATTGACTATGGTGAGCATCTTTTAAAAAGTGAGTTTTTAGATTTATCTTTTGAAAATAGCTTAGTTTCTATATATGATAATGTTCGATACCTCAGTGGAATTTCGTCATTAAAAGCAGACAAAGCTGAGATAGATATATTAAACAAAAAAACAAAAATTTTTATGGAAGATCCAAAAAAGAAAATTAAGATTAATAATATGTCAAAAAATGGCAATAATTAAAAAATTTAGGATTAAAAGCTTTAAACAAAAAAAACCAATTTTAAAGTTGGAAAATGTTTCATTATCATTTGGAAACAGACAAATTTTAGAAAATATTAACTTCGAAATTAATAAAGGGGAAATTTTTGGAATGCTTGGGCCTAATGGAGTTGGAAAATCTACAATCTTTAACCTGATAACAGGCCTAATTTCACCTGAAAAAGGCTCTATTTTCATTGGGGGAGAAAAAGTAAATAATTTTCCAATATTTCTTCGAACAACTAAATTTAAAATTGGTTATGTACCACAATATGGTGGCTACTTTTATGATTTAACTCTATTTGAAAATCTTAAAGCAGTTGGTGAAATTCTTATTAAAGATCCAAGAGAAAGAATAGAAAAAATAAATTATCTTACCTCAAAATTCGATCTTGAGTCAATTCGAGACATTAAAGCAAAATTTTTGTCTGGGGGTCAGAAGAAAAAGTGTGTTATTGCTATGGCTCTTCTTGGAAATCCTGAATTACTTTTATTAGACGAATGTTTTGCGGCTTTAGATGTTATGACAATAAAGATGTTACAACAAATTATAGTTAACCTTCAATCTGAAAATAGAATCACGATTTGTATATGTGATCATCAAGCAAGAGACCTTCTGACTTGTGTTGATGTGGCAGTAGTTTTGTCAGATGGAAAAGTAATTGCTAAAGGAACCCCTTCAGAACTTGTAAAAAATCCAAATGCTCAGTCCGCTTACTTTGGTGATTCTTTCAAATTTAATTAAATCTAATGGGAAAGAGATTAATTATAAATAATAAATATAATTCATTCAAAAAAACTATTTTTATAGACGGCGACAAGAGTATCTCTATAAGGTCATTATTACTTGGATCTCAAGCTTTTGGTAAAACATCTATAAAAAATATATTATTGTCAGAAGACATTATTAGTTCGATAAATTGTTTAAAAAAATTGGGCGTGAAAATTACTTTAAATAAAAAAGACTGTTCTATTTATGGAAAGGGTCTTAACGGATTTGAATTTAAAAAAAATATTGTTTTAAATGCCGGGAATTCAGGAACGTTTGCAAGATTAATTTTAGGACTTTTAGTAAAATCTCCTTATTACATAAAATTAATTGGCGATAAAAGCTTGTCGAAGAGAGATTTTGAGAGAGTAGTATTGCCATTACAACAAATGGGAGCAAATTTTAAAATGAATAATAAAAAAACTTTGCCTTTACAAATAATCGGGTCTACTTTTACAAATCCTATTCACTATTTCGAAAATAAAGGATCTGCGCAATGCAAAAGTACTGTGATGTTAGCTGCATTAAATTCACCAGGTGAAACGGTAATAGAAGCAAAAAAATCTAGGGATCATACTGAAAATATTTTTAAACATTTGGGAATTCCTATCATTGTCAAAAGAAACAAAAATAATGATGAAATTAAGATACAAGGTCAAAAATTTTTTAAGTCTTTTAAATATAAGGTCCCATCTGACCCAAGTTCATGTGCTTTTTTTATAGTGCTTACACTTTTATCAAAAAATTGTAAGTTAAAAATTAAGAATGTAAATATAAATCAATCTCGAATTGGATACATAAAAATTTTAAATAAAATGGGTGCAAAGATTAAGATAAAAAATATAAGAACAAAATACGGCGAAAAACAAGCTAATATTTTTGTTCAAAGTCAACCTAATTTAAAAAAGATCAACTGTCCCTCAAGTCTAAATAGTAATTTGATTGATGAGTTTTTGATTATGTTTTTAGTAGCTGCAAAAGCAAAAGGGGTTTCGACTTTCACAAATTTAAGTGAGCTTAACAAAAAAGAAAGCCCTAGGTTAAAGTTGGGATCAAAATTACTAAACCAATTAGGAATTAAAAATAAATTGACAAAAGACTCAATAAAAATATTTGGAAATCCAGGTATTAATTTAAAAAAGAGTATTCATATTAAAAATTATTTTAAAGACCATCGAATATTTATGACCTCTGTAATCGCAGCATACACCTTTGGTGGAAGGTGGATAATAGATGATGTGAGCTCGTACAAAAGCTCGTTTCCGTCTTTTTTAAATATAATAAAAAAATTAGGTTATAAATTTAAGGTTGGCAAATAATTGGTGTATTAAAACAGTAAAAAGCCTCTAATATCTTTACTTGATTTAAATTTAACTAATTCTGGCTTGATTAATTCTTTTTTTTTATCTAAAACATCGAGATTTTTAAAATTATGGAAATATTCAAAAGCGCTAAAACAGAAGCATCTAAAGAATTTGAAAAATTATTAGACACTCAATTCACAAAAAATCAAAGCCTTGTGGAAGGTAAAATAATTGAGGGAGTCGTTACTAAAGTAACAGAAAAATTTGCCTTTTTAGATTGTGGTCTTAAATCGGAAGCAATTTTAGATATTAATGAATTAAAAACCATCGGACTTGAAAAAAAAATTAAAGTTGGTGAAAAAATTCAGGTTTTGCTAGAACGTCTCGAGGACCGAGAAGGAAATGTTGTCGTTTCAGCAAGTAAAGCACAAAAGATAAAAGGGTGGAACATTTTACTAGAGTGTTACGAAAAAAATGAACCTATAACTGCACGGTTTATTAGCCGAACTAAAGGAGGAGCTATATGTGAACATATTGATACAGGTTTTTTAATGTTTTGTCCCGGAAGCCAGATTCACACAACACCTCTTAAGGATATCACTGAACTTTTTAATGAACCACAAAAATTTGCAATTATAAAAGCTGATAAAGCCCGAGGAAATTTGTGTGTTTCAAGAAGACAAATACTAGAGTCAGGCAAAAAAGAAGACAAAGCAAAAATTATTGAAAAGTATAAGGTTGGATCGATTCTGAAAGATGCGATCTGTAAGGGTGTTGGGTCATTTGGAGTTT
This sequence comes from uncultured Pelagibacteraceae bacterium, assembly GCA_902610755.1. Lineage (GTDB taxonomy): Bacteria > Pseudomonadota > Alphaproteobacteria > Pelagibacterales > Pelagibacteraceae > Pelagibacter. The sequence goes on from CACLWW010000001.1 coordinate 45,133, forward strand.
TTTTTAATGTTAACAACGAACTTGATGTACTGGTTCACCAATCTGAGGTGAGTTATTCAAGAGTGAATGATTTACAAGATGTCTTTTCTGTCGGTGACAAAAGTGATTTAAAAGTCATTTCAATTGATAAAGAAAAAATGCAAGTTGGATGTTCAATAAAACAGCTTTCTCCTGACCCATTTGAAAAAATTTCTAATTACGAACTTAACAAAAAATATGAAGCAAAGGTTATTAAACTTATGGAGTTCGGAATTTTTGTAGAGCTCGAGCCAAATTTAACGTGCTTATTACACTCGAGCCAAATAAGTTGGTCAAAAAAAAATGTTAACCCAAAAAAAGCTTTTAAAGTAGGTAGCATGATACCTGTAATCATTACGGAGATAGATAATGAAAAACGAAGGATTGCTGTATCTCATAGGCTAACACTTGATAATCCTTTCAAAGTTTTAGCTGATAAGAGTCCAGTCGGAAGTACAATTGAAGGAATAGTAGAAAGTTCAAATGATTATGCCATTTATGTTAAATTGAATGGATACGATATTTCAGGATTTTTACACTGTAATGATCTTCACTACACAAATGATCCTGAAACTGAATTAAAAAAATATAAAATTGGAGATAAAATTAAAGTTAAAATTTTGGAAATTAAAGAAGATCAACAAAAGGTTAGGGTTGGTCTAAAACAAACTCAAAAAGATCCTTTTGACTACTTCAAAGATAAAAAAATTAATGACACTATTACGGTAAAAATAATATCATCTGACAATAAAGGTTTAGTCGTTCAGCCAGAAGGATGTGAAATGAATGTATTAATTAAAAAATCTCAAATAGCTGTAAACGCAAGCGATGCCCGTCCATCAAGATTTGTTGGTGGAGAGCGTATTGATTCTGCAATAGCTGAACTGAACCTTGAAAAAAGAAAAGTATCGCTAAGTATTAAACTTCTTGAAGAAATACAAAAAAAAGAAGCTCTGGACAAATACGGTGCTGAAGGTTCTGGAAAAAATCTACCTTTTTCGACCTTATCTGATAAACTGAAAAAAAAAGATAAAGAAAAAAAATAGGTAAAATATAAATTGCCGATAACTAAGTCAGAATTAGTAAAACAGCTGTCTAAAACTTACCCCAATCTATTGAAAAAAGATTTAGAGAAATTTTTTGATATATTCATAAACGAGGTAAAATTAGCTCTTAAAAATGATGAAAGAGTTGAACTTCGTGGGTGGGGTGTTTTTTCTACCAAAAACCAAAAAAGCAAAACTTCAAGAAATCCGAAAACTGGAGAGAAATTAATTGTTGAAGAAAAAAAAAGCATAAATTTTAAAATGTCAAAAGATCTGTTTAGTGAGATTAACAATGAATAAAAAAAAAATATTTATTGCTGTAGATACTAATACAGTCTCCAAAGCAAAAAAAATAATTAGAGACACACAAACAAAAAAAATTCAAGTAGGTTATAAATTTGGCCTTGAATTTTTTTACTCAAAAGATGGGAGAAAATTTCTTTCAAAATTAAAGAATCAAACAATTTTTTTAGATTTAAAACTTAATGATATCCCAAACACTTTAAGATCGGCGATGAGATCATTAAAAAACTTAAGGGTTGCATATTTGACTGTTCATTTAAGCTCTGGATTAAATGCTTTAAAGGCATTAAAAAAAGAGAGTAAAAATATTAAAATTGCCGGTGTAACGACACTAACCTCGTTAAATAATAATGATTTAAAAGAGATTGGATATAATAAAAAGGTCAACGAACTTGTTAGGCATCAAGCCAAACTTGCCACAAAAGCAAAATTAGATGCAATAGTCTGTAGTGGACATGAAATAAGATCAGTTAAGAGAGTGTTTAAAAAAGAAATAATTACACCTGGAATCAAGTTACACAATACAAAAAATGATCAAAAAAGAGTTATGAAGCCCAATGACGCTTTTGCTGCAGGAAGTAATTGGTTGGTAATGGGTAGATCAATAACAAATGGTAATATTAAAAAGAATATTAAGAATTTACTAGAAATTTTAGAGGACTAATGCAATCTAAGATTTGTGGTGTAAAGGATAGTGAAACATTAAACTTTTTAATAAACTATAAATACCCACCTGAATTAATTGGCTTTATTTGTAATTATCCAAAATCTAAAAGATTTGTTGATATAGATTCTCTTAGGAAACTTCTCAAAGTTGATAATCAAAAGTCCCGATTTGTTTCTGTACTGGTAAAACCTGATGAATTTATTTTAAACGAAATGCAAAAACTAAATTTTGATTATTTTCAAATTTATGATTGTAATCCTGATGAAATAAAATCAATAAAAAAGAAATATAACAAAAAAATAATTTCTGCAATTACCGTAGAGACTAAAGAAGATATTCTCAAATATAAGGAATACGAGGATTGTTCTGATATAATATTATTTGACAGTAAGGGGTATGAAAAATCATTAGAATTTGACCACACTTTAATGAAAAATGTGCCAGTCAATATTAATAGGATGATAGCTGGAAACATTAAACACAACGATAATCTTGATAAGTTTATGAAAATTTGTAATTATATTGATATATCTGGGGGCTTAGAGACATCTGGATTAAAAGACATTTCTAAAGTAAAAATTTTCTTAGACAACGTTAAAAAATTAAATGATTAAATTAAAGAAAAAAACCCCTCTTATTGACCAGCACGATAAGTTTGGATTTTATGGAAATAAATTTGGTGGAAACTATTGTGCAGAAACAATGCGAAAACCAATTGAGGATTTATCTAACCTTTTTGAAAAATTAAGAAAAGATAGGAAATTTCTTAAAAAAAGAGATAATTATTTCGAACATTATCTAGGTGGTGAAACGCCCTTTTTTAAATTAGAAAATTTAACTAGACATTTAGGTGGAGCTCAAATTTGGTGTAAAGACGTGTCAGCTATAAACGGTGATGCGCATAAGGCATATCACGCAACGGTCAACGCATTGATTTGTAAAGAAAGTGGTAAACGTTATATAGCAGGTGATACTGGTGCTGGAATGTTCGGAAAAAATCTTGCAATGGCAGCAAAAAAAATGAATTTAAAGTGTAAGATTTTTATGGGAACAAAAGATATTTCTAGACAAGCACCTAATGTAAAATTCATGCGTGACGCAGGTGCTGAAGTTGTGCCTGTTGACTCAGGTTCAAAGACTTTGGTGGACGCTGTTTCTGAGTGTATGCGCCACTATGTTTCAAACTGTGATAATACACATCTAGCGGTAGGTTCAGCAATTGGCTGCAATATTTTTTTAAAAATTTGTGCATGGTCAACTTCTCAAATTTCAAGAGAATTAAAAAAACAATTAGTAAAAGAGTTTGGTAAAATACCGAAACTAAAATTAATCAATGTCATAGGTGGGGGAAGTAGCGCTCTAGGATTTTGGAATGAGTTCATTGACTTCGATAAAAAACATGTTGAGCTAATTGGTGTTGAAGCAAAGTATGCTGCACCTTTATCTACAAATGCAAAAGTAGCTATTTTGCATGGGGCTGCACAATATTGTTTGACTGATAAAGAAGGTCAAATAGCAGAAACCCATTCATTGAGTGCGGGTTTAGATTATCCAGGTTCGAGTCCATTACATGGATTATTAAAAGACTCTGGAAGAGCGCGATACACTAATGCTTCAGATAAAGAGGCATTAGCTGCTTTCAAGTTAATCACTAAATTAGAAGACATAAGACCAAGTTTGGAACCAGCGCATGCATGGAGCGAATGTATTCGTTTAGCTCCAAAATTGAAAAAAAGTGATGTGATTGTAGTCAATAATTGTGGAAAAGGTTACAAAGATAAAAAGATCTATATTGAGCAATTAGGATATTATCCGAAATGAAAAATTCTATTAACAACGCCTTTAAGGTTGCAAAAAAAGAAAATAGACCTGCGTTAATATCTTATACAGTTTGTGGCGATAATACTAAGGACAAATCATTACAAATACTTAATTCAATATCAAAGGATTTAGATATCGCAGAATGGGGAATACCTCACAACTGCCCAACTGCAGACGGTAAAGATATTCAAAATAGCTCTTATAGAGCTTTACAAAATGGTATTCGATTAAATGATATTTTTAAACTTGTAAAAAGATTTAAGAAAACAAAACCATCTAAACCAATGATATTAATGGGTTATTACCAAATGATATTTAATTATGGAGATAAAAAATTTATTCGAAAATGTAAAGAATCTGGTGTTGATGGGTTAATTGTTGTTGATTTATCATTTCCTGATAATAAAAATTTTGCCAAATTGTGTAAAAGAAATTCTATTTGTTTCGTTCAGTTGATAGCTCCTACTACAACTTTGAAAAGAATGAAAGAAATAATAAAGAGTTCACATGAAATGATTTATATGATTTCAACTATATCAACTACAGGGTCTGCATTAAAATATAGTATAAAAAGAATTATTAAAAATTATAATGTTATAAAAAAAATCAAACCATCAAAAAATGTCGTAATAGGTTTTGGTATTACCGAAAAAACTATTTCGAATCTGAGATCTGCTGACGGTCTAGTTGTTGGTAGTGCAATTTGTCGAGAAATAACAAGAAGTTTAAAAGATAGACAAAATCCCGTCACAAATGTAAGTAAATTAGTAAGGAAACTAAAAAACAAAATTATATGAATTGGTTGAAAAAAACTCTTAGATTTGGTGAAAAGATAAAACAGTTATTAAAAAAAAGACCATCAAAGAGTGATATAGAAAATAGTGATTGGGCATCTTGCTGCAAAGGCCCAATTTTAAAAAAAGATCTGGAAGAAAATTTATGGGTATGTCCAGGTCCGTGTGGAAAACATTTTAGAATCAGTCCTATTCAAAGATTTGATCTTTTTTTTGGAAAAAATAATTATGAAATATTAAAAACTCCCATACCTGCGGATGATCCTTTAGAATTTGAAGATTCTTCTCCATATATAAAAAAATTAAACTCTGCGAGAAAGAAAACAAATCAAGATTGTGCAGTTATGATCGCCAAAGGTAAGGTTGAGAATATAGATGTGATAGTAGGTGCAATCAACTTTGCTTTCATGGGTGGTTCAATAGCAACTAGTGAAGGTGAAGCAATTATTTTTGGTATTCAAAAAGCTGTTGAAGAAAAAAAACCTTTTGTGATTTTTACTTGTGGTGGTGGTCAAAGAATGCATGAAAGTCCCCTAGCCCTTGCGCAAATGACAAGAACTACTATGGCAATTAATGACTTAAAAGAGAATAAATTACCTTATATAGTGTGTCTTACAGATCCAACTGCTGGAGGGATCACAGCATCTTTTGCGATGCTTGGTGACATTCAAATTTCTGAACCCGGAGCCCTAATTGCATTTGCAGGTAGAAGAGTTATTGAGGGAACAGTTAAAGAAGAATTACCTGAAAACTTTCAAAAAGCTGAGCATGTTCTTGATTGTGGATTTGTAGATAACATAATACCTCGTAAAGATTTATCAAAAAAAATTAGCCAGGTATTATCTATATTGCTAAAGAAAAATTCTGAAGTAAATTCAGAGAATAATGAACAAACTCCAGAATTTAATATCGGAACTAGAGAAGCATCATAAAAAAAAATTAGACCTTTCTTTAGGTCGAACTTTTAATCTTTTAAAAAAACTTGGAAACCCTCAAGACAAACTTAAAAATATAGTTACTGTAGTAGGAACGAATGCAAAAGCAAGTATGTCATACAGTCTAAAGGCAATCCTTAATCAAGCTGGATTAAAGTGTAATATGTACACCTCTCCACATCTTCAATCCTATACTGAACGTTTTGTATTTAATGATACTGAAATTGATGAAGAAAATCTTTTTAAATTATTAGAGGATACAGAAAAAGTCTTAGGAGATGATAATGCGACTGTTTTTGAAATACTTACATGTGCTTTTTTAAAATATGCAGAAAGCTTCAAAAACAATATCAATATAATTGAAGCTGGATTATTTCATCAATTCGATAGTACCAATGTTTTTAAAAAAAATTTAATGACATTGATTGGTGTGATACATAACGATCATTTTCAATGGTTAGATAATAAGAGTATTGACGGAGTTATACATGAAAAAACTTGTAAGCTTTTAAACTCTAATATTTTTGTAAACAAACAGGTGAATGATGAAATAGGTAAAAAAGTGGAAGAATCTTTAGCTCAAAATACATCAAATAAATATTTTTTTGGAAAAAACTTCAATATCTCAAGATCAGATAATAGCTTCATTCAATACCAAGATGATATTGGTGAATTGATATTACCAGAACCCAATATTCTAGGAGACCATCAACTTAATAATATTAGTACTTCAATTGCAGCATCTAGAAAAATATTTAATGTTAAAGATCAAGATATCAAATCAGGTATTCAAAATATCTCTCTTAAAGGAAGATTGCAGGAAATAAAGTCAGGAAAAATCAAAAAAATTGCAGGTAATAATAGATTGGTAGTTGACGGAGGCCATAATATTTCAAGCAGTTATGTTATTGCAAACTGGATTAAAAAACAAAATCAAAAAGTTAATCTCGTTGTAGCTATGATGAAAGATAAGGATCATAAAGAATTTATGAAATCTTTTGAAGGTCTAGTAAACTCAATTACTTTAATTGATATTCCTAATCAAGATGGAGGAATTTCCAAAAAAGAATTGAAGGAAAAAATAAGCGATCTCAATTTTACATTAAAAATATCCGATAGTATCGATAGTGCAATTCGATCAAATTCAAAAGATATAAATGCTATTACCTTAGTGTGTGGATCGCTTTATTTAATTGGGGAAGTCTTAAATTTAAATTAAGTATTTTCTTTAATCCAAGAAACAATATTAGATTTAGTGGTTGCTCCAACTTTTGTCGCCTTTAATTCTCCACCAGAAAATAGGAGCATAGTTGGTATACCTCTGATTCCGTATTTTGTTGGAGTGTTAGGTTCGTTATCAATATTGTGTTTTGCAATTACAACATCAGACATCTCATTAGAAATTTCTTCTAAGATTGGTCCGATTTGTTTGCAAGGTCCACACCACTCTGCCCAGAAGTCAACTATAACTGGTTTGCCAGCTTTAATAACTTCTGCTTCAAAATTTTCATCTGTTACGTTTACAGTAGCCATAGTATTTATATATAAAGATTGGATTTATATTCAAGCCCAAAATGATTAAAATTTATTTTATCCACATTAAACATTTTGATATTTCTTCTCAATGGACATTACAAAATTATTTAGTTGGTCCAAAAATTTGAGATTTTTCTCGTCGTTTTCATTGGTAAACTTATCTCTTAAATTGTCGCACTCAAAATAAAATTCTTTGCAAGTCCACCACTTCTCTTTTTTATCACTAAGAATTCTCTTAGCTATATCTTGCTTCACCTGTTTTAAAATAGATTCGGGCAGAACATGTGGAGCTTCTTGAAATATTATTTTTTTACCAAATCCAACAAGTCTTTCATCCTCAAACTTATCCAGCAGTCTTAGTTTATCTGACCAAGATGCCTCGTGCCATTTTGAGAATAAATTTGTATCTTTGTTTGGAGTGAACTTTTTATATATACTTTCTTCTGGAAGTATATCCTCTTGAGATTTTGATTGTTCTTTTTCTTCAGCAATTTCTCTTAAAGCGGTTAATATATTTTCTGAAAACTTTTCGTTACTGTTTACTAATTCAGCTCTTTTTATCAGAATATTTTTATCTATTGCATTATAGGGTTCAACATCCATACCAAATTTTTTATCCAAAATTATAGGTGCTTTGTTTGATCTGATAGTTCTTAAAAATTTGGGTGATTTTTTCATCTCAGCTTTTAAATCATTGATCGACATTTTTAGAAGAGGCTCTACATCAACCCTTAAGTCGACTGCTTGACCCCACTGATATATTGGATGGGTACAGAATTTCGGGTGGAGAGGAGCACAAAGGTAAAGTCTTGATTTTCCATAGAAATACTCATTTAAAGTAATAACCTTTTCTTTTTTAATAATTGTTTCTGTGTCTAGCTTATTTGCAGTTTTTAAAAAATCGTTCCAAGTTTCTGGCTGCTTTTTCTTAATTAAGCCTAGTACTTTAAGTGTGAGCTCAGCATCAAAAATTGCACTATGAGCTCCGCCAGATTCAAAACCATTCATTCTTGCTAAAGACTCTAATTTCATCACCGCGTTACCCTTCTCGTTAATTTCAGTGTTTAATATTTTATTATCAATAGCGAAAGCACCTCTTGCTATATTTAGTCCATCGTGTCTTTTGTTTGGTGAGGCATTAGTAATATAGGGGTATCTAATACCCTTAAAAAACTCTTTTCTAATCATTTCATCATCAAAACCTATGTTTGACCATCCCATGAAGATTGCGGGACTCCACTTTTTAAAAATTGCTTCAACTTGATTTAACATCTGATAATGGCTTAGGTTCGTTTTTGTTAGCAAATCTACGTTTGTTTTATTAACGAGCAGAGCCATACACTGGGGTATTTCACCTTCGGGTAGTCTACATCTTAGATTAAATCTATCTTTTTCTTTAAAGTTTTCATCTACCAATATTCCTCCAATTTCAATTATGCTGCCAAAATCAGTAGAAGAACTTGATGATTCAATATCCCAAATAACAATATTCAATTTTTTTCCTTTTAACTAAATGCTTTTTGTGAAGAAGATATGATCTCGCATCTAAACAAGTAGCAAGTAAATTTGTTAGTATATTAATTTAATAATTTGTCAATTTCATTTGACAAAAAGGTTGTAAAATTTTTCAACTCTCTCAAGAAATTTATTTTGATAATCTAAAAGTTCATTACCTTCAATTTTAAAATCTTGAAATAGTCTGTCTACTGTACACATCAAAACAACTCCCTGTGTGATGTTGGAGTTATAAACTGTATTATGCGCTAATGAATAGGCTCCTATTTGTAAAAAATAGTCTTCAATATACTCTTTCTTTTTTGGTTTATTACTTTGTTTAAAATCTAAAATTGTCTCTCTACCTTCATAAACACCTATACAGTCAGCTGTGCCAGCATATTTGTTGGGGTAATATAGTGTTGCTTCAGCACCCCAAACCTCTGTTAGTTTGTTTTTTAGGCCATTATCTATAATTTCTTCTGCCATTTTTTTTGAGTGATTTTTATCATCAATTAAATCTTGATTAAGCTTTCCATGTAGAAACTCTTCAATAAACTTGTGAATTGAGCTACCTCTACTTGATGCTTCTTTTTTGATTCTATCTGCCTCAAGCTTTCCGACTCTTTCCTTCCATGCAGCTAATGCAGCTTTGTCCTCTTCACTTTTTGTTGCTGAGAGTATAGTTGTAACAGAGGGTAAGTTAGATCCATCTAAAGAGTAGTGCCTTTTTCCTTGAATTAATGCTCGAGTAGAACTTGGATAATTAAATTTTTTATTCCATTCCATTTGAGCTGTTATATTTGTTTTTTAATTTGAAATGAATTAGTTTTTAGCTTGTTTGGGTTGTTTACTTAGCTTTTCTACATTCTCTGTATTGATAGCTCTTTCAATCTGCTCTGGATCTTTTATATTTTCTAGTGTCCGCGTTATAGATCTGGCATCTTTTCCAAAACTGTCAACGACTGTCATAGCCTCCTCTAATTTTTTTCTTAATTTATAAATATTATCGAAATGAGTTGAAAATCTAGTGCTGATTGTTTTTAAATGATCATAGATTTCTGTTGCGTGCTTTTGAACTTTCAAAGTTTGAAATCCCATATGAAGAGATTGCAAATAAGCTGAGAGAGTATTTGGTCCTAAAATTACAACTTTATACTTTTTCATTATTTCTTGTGTCAACAGCTCTTTATTAACAGGGTCTTGGTAAGAGCTTAATTCCGAAAATAAACTTTCTGTTGGAGCATAAACAATTGCGAAGTCTGTGGTTTTAGGAGGGTTTATATATTTATCATTAACTGATTTTGCTTTGTCCCTAAAAGCTTTTGCTAAATTTTTTCTTGCATCAGCGGCGGCCTTTTTATCCTCATCTTTAAATGCATCCTCTATGGCCTTAAATTTATCTACAGGAAAATGACTATCTACAGGTACAAGCACATCCTCCTTAAGTTTGATAGCAAACTCAACATTTTCACTCGTATCTTCTTTCATTTTAACATTAGACAAATATTGTGAAGCTGGTAACAAATCCTCTAATAAAGATCCTAAACTGAATTCAGCTAACGTTCCAAATTTTTTCACCCCTGCAAGTATCTTATTTATGCCTCTCTGGCTTTCATTCAAATCTTTTACCTGCATATTAAATGCTTCAACTTTTTGATTTACTGATGTTAGTGTCTGAGTCATATCTCTTGTGACATCTTTAGATAAACTGTTAAAAGATGCACTCATTGTATTAAATGAACTATTAATACTATCCCTTAAATTATTAATTTCTTGAGAATTATCTTTTGGTTCCGATTTATTTCTCCTCTGAGTAATTAATAGGTAAATTATTATTACCATTAAAACTAAAATTAAATATAATATCGAATCTTGCATGCTATCAATTATGAATATTCCTATTTTATCAAACTATACAAGTAAAAAGATTAAAAAAACAAATGAAATTGTAATATAATTAATTAAAATAATGGAATTTCAATTAACCTTTAAAATAATAATTATAGTAGGAGTTTTAATAGCTGTTTATGCAACTTTAAGAAATTTAGATGTAATTAAAATTATTCTTATCTATCTTAAGGACTTGTTACTAAGAAAGTAGCTTAATAATATTTTTTAAACCTATTTTTGAAAAACTTTTTTTTGATGAAAAAACACACGCCTGAGATTTCAAAATTTCACCGTCTTTAAGTATACGTAAATTGTTACTTTTAATAGTTTTCCCAGTAGAGGTAATATCAGAAATCAAATTTGCTGAACCAGTAAAAGGATAAACTTCCGTGGCGCCCAAACTTTCGACAATTTGAAATTGAGTTACACCTTTTGAAAATAAGAAGTCCCTAGTCAGTTTGGGATATTTTGTTGCAACTCTAAGTCTTTTCTTTTTTTTATCTCTAAATTCAAAAGCAATTTCTTCTAAGTCTGCAATTGTTTGAACATCAATCCACGGATCAGGAATAGCAACAACCAGATTCGCTTTTCCAAAATCGTATTTTTTAACAAGGTTTATTTTTTTTTGTGTATTAAATTCACTTTCTTTAAATAAGTCAAAGCCAGAAAAACCTATATCTAGAGAACCATCCCCTAGTCTTTCTACAATTTCTCTAGCATGTAAATATAATATTTTTAAATTTTTTTTATTTTTAATTGATCCAATGAGATCCCTTTCCCCTCTTTCTGAAATAAGTTTTAGTTTTTTTATTTTAAAAATCTTTAAAACGTCTTTCCTTAATCTGCCTTTGCTTGGTATACCTATGTTAATTATATTTTTCATAATTTACTTTAAATTTATTGCTGCCCCAACAGCTGGCACTTTTTTTTTCGATCCTAAATCGGAAATTAATTGATCATATCTTCCACCATTAAATATATTTTTAATTTTATTTTTTGATTTAATGTCAATTTTAAACACCATGCCTGTGTAGTATTCGAGTTGTCTTCCAAAGGCAGTTGAAAAAATTACATTAAGCTTTGAAACTTTTTTATTTGATAAAGGAAAATATTTTTGATCAACTGCTAGATTAATTTTATTTTTTTTAAAAAATTTATTTAATTTCTGTGCCGCTTTGTTGATTGGACATTTGATCTTTAAAAACCCTCTAATAATTTTAGAAACATTTCTACCCTTGCTTGGGCGTCTTGGATCTTTAATCTTTTTATCAAACCTCTTTAAAATTTCATCAATGGATCTGCCAGCAATTATTGATGACTTATTTTCTTTTGTCATTCTTAAATAACGTTTTTTATCAACCTCTACAATTGTTGGATCAACATCTGAGTTTGTTTCTAATCTTTTCAGCAAGTCGTTGAAATAGCTTTCTCTCCAAAAATGTCTTGAAAGTCTCAACTTCCATCTCTTAGGGATATCCAATTTTGAGATTAAAAGATTAAATATTTCCACATTTCCTATTGTCAATGTGCCTGTAGAATACTTTAAGTTTTTTATTGATTTAAGAGAAGTATCAATTATTTCTTTATCATCTTTTTTCTCATCTTTTGAACCAATAATTTCAAATCCAATTTGGTCTCTAATAATTGAGTCTTTTTTATTGTTTGATTTTCTATATGCCTGACCGCTATAAAATATTTTTTCTTTAGTTTTAAGATTGTTTTCAAGGTACCTTAAGCAAGAAACTATTGTTAAATCAGGTCTTAAACATAACTCGCTTCCATTTTGATCAATAAATGAAAAAATAAACTTTCTAAAATTTTCACCTGATCTTTGAACTATGTGATTAGCTTCAATTACGGATGGTAATTCAATGTATTTAAATCCTTTAGATTTTACAGATTTAAGAATTTTTTCAGATAAATTTTTTGATTTCATTGATTAAATTTTCTTTTGAAAACGTAACTTGATTATTTTCTCCTTTAACCCCAAGAAGATTTTTCAAGGTGATGTTGTTATCTTTAAATTCATTTTCCCCACAAATTACAGCGACCGGACACCCTCTTTTATTGGCATAAGTTAATTGTTTCCCGAGATTTTTTTTACTGTCTAAAAAGATTTCTGAATTAATATTACTTTCTCTCAAAGTTTCTAAAATTTCGTAGTAATTTTTTAAATATTTTTCATCCATCACACAAACAATAACTGGCTTTTGTTCGTTGACTTCTGGGTTTAATTGCATCATCGCAAATAACAATCTATCAACACCAATACTTACACCTGTACCAGGTATATCTACTCCTTTAAATCTAGATATTAATTTATTGTATTGTCCTCCAGAGCAAATGCTTCCAATATCTACTTCTTTGTTTTTGTTGTTTTTTGCTTTAAAACTAAGATTGGTTTCAACACAAAAACCATCATAATATGCAAGACCTCTTACAATTGCAAAATTAGTTTTAATTTGACCAGAATAATTTCCAAATTTTAAAATTTCTAGAAGATCCTCTAATTCTTTAATTCCTTCTTGTGTTAAAGGATTTTTAAAATTTTGTTTAAGTTTACTCAAATCATTAATCTTTAAAAAATCTAAAATCTTAGATACTTGGTCATCACTTAGATTAGCACCTTTTGTAATTGCACCACTTTTATCTTTTCTCTCTTTTTTTAATAAATCCTCAACACCTCTTAATCCAAAACCAGGTTTATCAAGCTTGTCTATAGCTCTCATAACCTTTGTCTGTTTAGTATCTGGAATCTTTAGATCTTTGATTATACCTTGAATTATTTTTCTGTTGCTGACGTTGATGATAAATTGATCTGTTTCTAAGCCACACTCCGACAATGTGCTTGCAATTAAATTACATAATTCTGCATTCGCTTGAGCTGGGTTAACATTTCCTACAATATCACAATCTGCTTGCGTAAATTCCCTGTATCGCGCATTTCCAGCTTTCTCATTTCTAAATACATTTTGGATTGCATATCTTTTATATATCGATGGAAGATCTTGATTGTTTAGAGCAACAAATCTCGCTAATGGACTTGATAAATCATAACGAAGGGTAATATCTTTAGTTCCGTCTTTAAAAGAAAATACATCTGACATAGGATTACTTTCATCCTCTGCGAGAAAGGATCCAATATTTTCTGCAATTTCAAAAGATGGAGTTTCCAAAGGGTCAAACCCGTATTTTATAAAATTATTCTCTATAACTTTTAAAAGTTTCTTTTTAAGAAGTAATTTTTTATTCCACCTATCTTCAAATCCCTGAGGCAACCCAGGAGTTAATTTATTTTCTTTACTCATTTTTTTGGTACCCTGGCTTGGGATCGAACCAAAAACTGAAGTTCCACAAACTTCCGTGATAACCATTTCACCACCAGGGCCTATGTTTATTTTATATTAATTGTTGTTAAATTTAAATTTATTAAATAATTAAATAGCTAGCGTGCAGCCAGCATGCGTATGATGTCTGTGAAGTGAATTGAACTTATTATTTAATATAGTCATAGAGCTTAAATAGCATTTAATTCTAGAAATACAAGAATGAATTGTATAGGAATAGCAAACTCAATGGGTTTTATACTCCTATACAATAATGATGAATTAGAATTAAGAGGTTTTTTGCAGTTTTACTGCGGCAGGACCTTTTTCTCCGTCTTCAACTTCAAATGTAATTTCGTCACCTTCGTTTAAGAATCTTAAACCAGCTTCTCTAACAGCAGAAGCATGCACGAATACATCTTTTTCTTTATCTTCTCGTTCAATGAAACCATAACCTTTTTTTCCATTAAACCACTTTACTTTACCTTTTAGACTCATTTTACTCTTTCTTTATTAGTTTATCTTTGTTTATACAAAGAATGTGTTTTGTTATTAGATTTCTAAATTAGATGCAAGTGATTTAATTGTCTATTATTGAGCTTTTTGGTGGTGGCCTTGGTAAGAATCGCACTTACGACACATACCTTTTCAGGGTACTGCTCTACTACTGAGCTACAAGGCCATTAAAATCTAAATGTTATACGACCCTTTGTAAGATCATATGGAGTTACTTCTACAGTAACATTGTCTCCCTGCAAAACTCTAATTCTGTTTTTTCTTAATTTTCCAGCTGTATGTGCTGTAACAATGTGATTATTTTCTAATTTGACCCTAAACATTGCATTGGGCAAAAGGTCTATTACCTTTCCTTTAAATTCTAAAGAGTCTTGTTTTGACAAATTTATAATTCTCCTAATCTTTTTTTAATTGATTTAGCATGTCCATCTAAACCTTCATTAGTTGCAAGAGTTATAACTGATGGACCAAGAGTTTCAATACCCTTTTTTGATAAATTTATGTATGAAATTTTTTTAATGAACTCTGAAACACTTAATCCACTTGAGTATTTGCTGGTCATATTAGTTGGAAGAACATGATTAGTGCCCGGTACTCCATAATCTGTCATTGCCATCACTGCATATTTTCCCAAGCAAATAGAACCAGCATTCTTAATTTTTGGAATTAAAGACTTATAATTTTTTATATTTAGCTCTAAGTGCTCTGGGCCCACCTTATTAATTATTTCTGCAATTCTATTATCTGAATTTTCGTAGATTAGTATGCCGTTTGTCATTAAGCTTTTTTTTGCAATTGAGCTTCTCGAAATATTTTTAAGTTGATTTGTTATTTCATTCTTGGTTTTTTTTAGAATGTTTTTATCTTTTGAAATTAAAATACATTGGGCGAGAGAATCATGTTCAGCTTGAGCAATTAAATCACTTGCCAACCATTCTGGATTAGATTTGTTGTCACAGACAACTAAAACTTCTGAAGGTCCAGCTGTCATTGACTCAATTCCTATATCCCCAAAGACCTCTTTTTTTGCTGATGCAACATATGAATTTCCTGGTCCTACAATTTTATTTACAGATTTAATTGATTTAGTTCCATATGCGGCAGCTGCAATTGCTGAAGGACCACCAATAGAATAAATTTCCTTAATTTTACATTTTCTTGCAGCGTACAAAACTGCAGCGTTTTGCTTTCCCTTATAACCAGGATTTATCATAACAATTCTTTTAACTCCTGCAACAATTGCAGGTATGGTGCTCATTAAAACACTCGATGGATAGGAAACTTTTGAACCTGGAACATAGATCGCAACTGACTCGAGTGGAACATATTTATATTTCACTTTATTTTGATACTTATCAATATATGACACATCTTTGAATTTTTGAAGTGAATGGAATTTATAAATTCTATTATAAGCTGCATCTATCGCTTTTTTTACTTTTTGGTCTAAGGATTTAATGGAGTCTTTTATTTTTTTTGAGTTCGGAATAATTGTTTTATTTTTATTAAATTTTTTCTCATATTTTACTAGGGCTTTATCTCCATTTTTTCTTACATCTTTAATAATATTTTTTACTGAAATATAATCTGATCGAAGCTTATTTTTTCTTTTAGAAAGAAGATTGTCCAACAATTTATCAAAATTCTTATTTTTAGCAGAAATTACTTTCATTTTATTTCTTTTTTAAATCCTCTAATGTTACCTCTATAATTTCAGAATATAGGGTTATAAAACGATTATCTGAAAATAACAAATTAATTTCATATTGTTTATCAATTTTCATTACATCTATTCCCATCAACTTTAATTTCAGTTTACTATCTTTTTGATCTATATTTTTTGCTACTACATTTTCAATAAATTCGAATTTACAAACACTTATAATGTTGCTTTTTTTGTTATCTTTCAGAGATTTTCGAGTTAAAGACAGTAAAAATATTTTATTTTTTTTTAGATATTTAATCTCTGAAACGCTTGTAGTTGAGTCCTCACAGTATGTCGAAATTATATTTAAACCATTGAGATCTCTTGCTAATATTTTGGATAAAAAATTTTTTACCATTATATTTTTATTTTTACTTTAATACCAAGTTTTCTTAATTTAAGTTGAAGGTTTGAGTATCCTCTCAATCCATGATAAATTCTTGATATAGTTGATGATCCCTTGGCTACGATTGCACCCAATATAATTGAGAAAGTAGTTCTGAGATCAGATGAAATACAATCAGCAGAATTCAATTTTTTTTCTCCATTAATTACAGCAAAATTTTTTTTAATTTTTATATCTGCTCCCATTCTATTTAGTTCGGGCACAGCCATAAATCTATTTGTAAAAATCGTTTCTTCAATTTTACTTTGTCCAAAAATTCTTGTTAAAACAGGTATTAAAATAGGCAAACAATCTGTTGCAAATCCAGGCCATGGTCCAGTTTTGACGTTAATAGGTTTTAATTTTTTAATTGTATTTAATTTTATATAATTTTTACTTAAATCAATTTTAAAACCTATTTTTTTTAATATCTTTAATTCTGAAGGTAAAAATTTAGGATTTATATTCGCCACTTTTACACTGCCCTTTGTAATTGCTCCTACACATAAATAACTAAATGCTTCTATCCTATCACCAATAATTTTATGATTACCACTTAACAGCTCTTTAACTCCTTTAATTCTTAAAGATCTTTTGCCAATAAACTTTATATTTGCACCTGAGTTGTTTAGGAATTTTATAAGATCTGTTACTTCAGGTTCTAAAGATATATTTTTTAGAACATGGGAACCTCTTACAAAAACTGAAGACATGATTAAATTCGAAGTGCCTGTAACTGTAATTTTCGGAAACTTATAGCTCTTACCTACCAAACCATTCTTTGAAGATATTTTCACATATCCCTTTTCCAAAACATGTTTAGCCCCTAAACTTTTGAAACCTTCGAGATGCCAAGATGTATCACGAATTCCTAATGCACAACCTCCTCCTTGAGCAACTCTTATGTTTTTTTTTGGATATCTTCCAAGTAAGGAACCCATGGTTAGAACTCCTGCTCGCATTGTAGATACCAAGTTATAGGGAACAGTCAATTTATGATCCTTTTTATTTGTAATAATCATTATCTTTTTCTTCTCTAAAATTTTTACTTTAGAACCTAAGGAAATTAAAAGATCTTTCATGGTAAAAACGTCTTGAACCAAAGGAACATTTCTTAAAATTACTTCTTTTTTAAAAAGAATAGATGCTGCCATAAGAGGAAGGCATGAGTTTTTTGCACCACTTATATTTACTATTCCATTTACGGCTTTGCTTGGGCCAGTAATTATAAATTTTTTCATACTATTTTGATTTTGCTAAAGTTATACCAACTTGACCTTGATATTTTCCTTTTCTATCAGAATAGGATACCTCTGGCTGATCTCCACTGAAGAACAAAATTTGTGCTGCTCCACTATTTGCATACAATTTTATGGAGTTGCTTGTGTGATTTGAAAATTCTAAAACTAAGTTGCCATGCCAGCCTGCCTCTAAAACTGTGGGGGGAGTTCCAAGTCCACATCTTGCGTAAGTACTCTTGGCAGTTACTAATCCAGTTACGTTTCTTGGCATTTTAAAATACTCAAGACTACTTGCTAGTGCGAAAGAATTTGGAGGAATTAAAATAGAATCTTCACCTTTAATAGTTATAAAATTATCCTCACTAAAATTCTTTGGGTCAGCTGTGGCTCCTTTTATATTTGTAAAGATTTTGAATTCAGAGCCACATCTTAAGTCATAACCAAATGAATTAAGTCCATGACTAATGCCTTTAGATACGCTTTCACTCACAAAGGGACTAATCATCTCCTCTTTTTCTGCAAGTTCTTTAATTTGTTTATCGTTTAGAATCATTTTTTTGGTTTTTTCGTTTGTGAATTTTTCTTTTCCTTAAATTTTTTCTAAGTGCTTTCTCGAGATCAAGCTTAGTAGGCTTTCTTTTAGAATTCATTAAAAAGATTATTTTTTCTCAGGATTGGTAAGATGCTCCAAAGTTACAACTTGATCAATTGGTATTGTCTTATCTTCAGATTTATTTGTTCCCTGCTTAGACTGTTTTTTGGCCCTTCGCTCAGCTAATTTCTTTTCTCTTTTAGCTTGCTTCTCCATTGCTTTAGCGCCTCTTGTAGATTTATAATCGTAGTGAATTCCCATAAAATTACCAAAAATTATTATAGACTTAATAAAATAAAAAATTAAGTCAAAAATTTGAATTTTATTGATTTTTACACTATTTTTATTTACTCGCCCTTGTAGTTTTAGTGTTAAAACAGGCCCTTGGTAAGGGTCAGTCATGAGTTAGATTCTCATCGAGGGCACCATTACTTTTTGAGGAAAAATTTTCTTAAAAAAAATGTCAGAACAAACAAAAATATTATAGCTGATATTGGTAAATAAATTTCTTGGGTTTTTAAAAGATCAAATATTTTTGGTAATTCATCACTTTCATATACTTTCTTTTCTAAAGCTGATCCTAACGAACAAACAATAAATGCTTGAATAATAACTCCAAGTAAGGTTCCAAAAAAATAGTTTTTTAATTTTACATCAAATAATACAGGTATTAAATTTTGTATCTGTGTCGGAATACCACCAAGAAATCTAAGGAGACCAACCGCTAAAAGCTGATTGTTTCTTATTTTGTCATTTAGATATTGATACTTATTTTGTATTTTTTCAATGATGTAGTTTTTAAAAAAATAATTAGCAACTACAAAAGTTACACTAGATCCCAAAGCAAAAGTTAACGAAAAAATTAAAGTTCCAAAGTAAGGTCCGAAAATATACCCACAAATTAACCCTAATGGAGACCCAAATCCTTGAAGTAAAGAAATCCAAACAATTCCAAATATAATAAATACAAAAAATGAGAATATTATATTATTTTGTTTAAAATCAATTAGATACTCACTATTTGATTTGAGAAAACTATATGAAGTTAACTCCTCAATACTTATATAAGTTAACAAGAAGTATAAAAACAATCCCAGGAATATAATATAGGCTAAACCTAACCATATTTTTACGTTTTTCATAGTTTGCATATTATAGATTTTACATTATAAGTACTTAAATTTTTAATACTACATAATTAAAATCTTATGAAAAGAACTTATCAGCCAAGTAAACTTGTCAGAAAAAGACGCCACGGATTTAGATCAAAAATGAAAACAAAAGGTGGAAAAAAACTTCTAGCCAGAAGAAGAAAAAAAGGTCGAAAAAAACTTACTGTTTAATGAATATTAAAATAAAAAGTCTCTCAAAGAATGAGGACTTTAAAAAACTTCTTAATGGAAGAAAAATTTCCAATTCTTATCTCACAATTTTTTTTAAAAAGATTCCAGATAAAAAAAATACATGTCTCAACATTAGTTTCGTGGCAAAAAAGAAAATGGGTAAAGCTGTTGACAGAAATAAGATAAAAAGAAGGCTTAAAAATATGACATATGCAATAACTAAAATAGCTAAATTAAATCTTAACTTTTCTTATTTAGTTCTTGCAAAAAAAAGTGTTTTAGAGGAAAAATACGATGAAATTAAAGAGGCATTACAAAAAAGTTTTGAAAAAATAAGTTAATGAAGATTGTAACCAAGATTATTATCAAGATAATAAAGTTTTATCAGTACTTAATCTCACCTTTGCTGGGTAACAACTGTAGATATTTACCAACTTGTTCTGAGTATTTTATAGAATCTTTAAAGGAATATGGTTTGATTAAGGGTTTTTTCAAAGGTACTAAAAGAGTTTTAAGTTGTCATCCCATTAGATTCCTTGGTGGTGGTGAAGGATTTGAACCAGTTAAAAAAAATAAAAATTAAAAATGGACTCAAATAAAAATATAATCGCAGCTATATCACTTAGTGCAGCAATAATTGTCTTATGGGCTTTATTTTTTTCACCTTCACCAGAAGATCGTGAAAAAATAAAGCAAAAAAGAATAGACTCAGTCAAAAGTTTAGATGCTCCAGAGATAGAAAATTCTGAAAATAATAACCTTCTTTCAAGAAAAGAGGCTTTAAATAAAGATAAAAGAATTATATTTGAAAACGATAACGTTAAGGGTTCAATTTCTTTAAAAGGTGCAATTATAGACGATTTAATTTTTAAAAATTACAATGAAAAACTCGAAGGTACAAAAAAGGTAGTACTACTAAATCCAAGAAACGCTTCAAATACATATTACTTAGAAACAGGCTGGGTAACCAACAACAAAAATATTGATTTACCAAATAATAAATCAAAATGGAAAGTAGAGGGAAACACAAAACTTTCTCCAGGAAATGACGTTAAATTAATATGGAAAAATGCTCAAGGACTCACTTTTGAAAAAATTATTAGCATTGATAATAAATTTTTATTTACTGTTAACCAAAAAATAAAAAATAATACTAATAAAATATATAATTTTTATCCTTACAGCCAAATTATCCGAAAAAACATTCCTAGTGATATAGTAAATTTTTTTATTTTACATGAGGGACCACTTGGGGTGTTTGATGATCAGTTAGTGGAAAAAGATTACGATGATATAATAGACAAAAAATATTCTATAAATGCTGAAAAAGGTTTTCTAGGTATTACTGATAAATATTGGCTCACAAGCTTAATACCAGAAAAGAACAAAAATTTTAGAGCGGACTTTGAGTACAGTGAAAAATTCAAAATTAGTTACATAGAAACTGAAGCTTTAGAGGCACAACCTAATAAGCAAATTAGCAACAAAGTTGATATTGTTATTGCCGCAAAAGAAGTAGATGTAATTGATGAGTATAATGAGAAATTAGGATTATCAAAATTTGACCTTGTCATTGACTGGGGTTGGTTTTATTGGATTGTAAAACCTTTATTCTTTTTAAATGATTACTTCTTTAAACTTGCAGGAAATTATGGAGTGGCAATTATATTAATAACTGTTTGTTTAAGATTAGTGTTCTTTCCACTCAATAATTATGCATTTAGATCGATGAGTCGTATGAAAATTTTACAACCCGAAATGGCTCGTCTTAAAGAAGTTCATAAAGATGATAAGATGAAACTTCAGCAGGCAATAATGCAACTTTATAAGAAAGAAGGAGTTAATCCTGTAAGTGGTTGTGTGCCAATTTTAATTTCTATACCATTTTTTTTCGCAATATATAAAATGTTATTTGTAACAATTGAAATGAGACACCAGCCTTTTTTTGGATGGATAAAAGATCTATCTGAGAAAGACCCAACATCAATTTTCAATTTATTTGGACTGATACCATGGACACCCCCTGAATTTTTAATCATAGGTGGGTTACCAGTTCTGATGGGCCTTACAATGTGGGCACAACAGAAACTTAATCCAGCTCCACAAGATGATATACAGAAGAAAATTTTTATGTTTTTTCCCGTTTTTTTAACTGTAATACTTGCACCTTTTCCTTCGGGATTAGTTCTTTATTGGACGGCCAACAATATTCTTACAATGGCTCAACAGTACGTCATTATGAAGAGAACTACTGTGAA
Source organism: uncultured Pelagibacteraceae bacterium (assembly GCA_902610755.1). GTDB lineage: Bacteria > Pseudomonadota > Alphaproteobacteria > Pelagibacterales > Pelagibacteraceae > Pelagibacter. Next base: position 67,006 of record CACLWW010000001.1, read on the forward strand.
AACCTCTCAATAATGGATTTAAAAAAGATCTTACCTACAGACGGACCGCCAGTCGAAGAAGTTTTGAAATATGTTGAGAAGTACAAAAATGAAATAATAGTTATAAAGTATGGGGGCAATGTATTCATTGATAGAAAAATTTTTGATAATTTTATTAAAGATTTAAGTGTACTTAACAAGCTTGGTTTGCAAGTAGTTGTTGTGCACGGTGGAGGACCAAGAATAAAAAGAGAGTTATCTAAACAAAATATTGAGTCCAAATTTATAAGAGGTCTTAGAGTTACTGATAAAAAAATTATAGATGTCGTTGAGACAGTACTTATTGAATTTAATGAGGATATTGTAAATTCTCTAGATGAAATTGGGTCCCAGGCAGCCTCACTGCATACAAAAAAAGACAATGTTATAGAAATTATTCCTGAACAAAAGGAACTTGGTTTTGTGGGAATTCCTAATAAAATTAATACAGAGATTATTTTTTCAAAATTAAAAAATAATATAATTCCTATTATTTCTCCCTTGGGATTAGGGGAGAATAAACAGAGCTATAATATTAATGGAGATCATGCAGCTGGGGCAGTTGCAAAATCTCTTAAATCAAGAAGACTGCTTTTAATGACAAATGTTGAGGGCGTTTTGAATAGAGAGAAAAAACTTATTTCAGAAATCAATTCTTCAAAAATAATCGAGATGATAGAGGATAATACAATTACTGAGGGTATGATACCAAAAATTAATACTTGCCTGGATGCTGTAAAAAACGATGTAACTGCAGTTGGCATAATTGACGGTCGTAAACCTCGTTCAGTTTTGTTCGAATTATTTTCCGATAAAGGATCAGGAACATTAATAAGAAAATGAAAAGTTTAAAAGAAATGAAATACCTGCTTTTGGATCTTGACGGGGTTTGTTATGGTTCTCACAATGGTTATCCTTTAGAAAAAGTCTTTGGTCTTGTATCAAAAAGAATGACTCTTTTTATTCAGGAAAAACTTGGTTTAGATGAAAAAAAGGCAAAAGAACTTCAAACTAATTATTTTTACAAATACAATACCAGTCTTAACGGTCTTATGTTGCACCACAATGTTATTGGGGATGAGTTTCTTAAATATGTACATGATATAGACATTTCATTTATGAAAGAAGACAAAATAATGAGAAATGAACTAGAGAATTTAGATATGGAAAAATTTATTTTTACAAATGGTAGCGCTGAGCATGCCAAAAATATTTTAACCCAATTAGGTATTTATGATCTTTTTGGAAAAGAAAAAGTGTTCGATATAAAAGATGCAGGATATGTTCCTAAACCAGAAGCCCAGACTTTTGATTTAATGGTCAAAAAATTTGGTATTAAACCAAAAGAAACAATTTATATTGAAGATATAGCGAAAAATTTAAGTATCGGCTTTGAGAGAGGCTGTACAACTGTTTGGTTAATCAATGATGAACATTTTGGAAAAATTGACTCTGATAAAGATTATATTTCTCATAAAATTGAAAATCTATCTTTATTTCTTAAAGAAATAAGGTTATTAAAAAGTAAATAAATTATGTCCTTAGAAAAAATAATTAATGACGCTTGGGAAAAAAAAGACCGAGTAAATCAAGACTCAGATCAATCTTTAAAGGATGCAATAAACCAAGTTATTAAAGATTTAGATAGTGGTAAATCTCGAGTAGCAGAAAAAATTAATGGGGAATGGAAAACCCACCAATATCTTAAAAAGGCTATCATGCTTAGTTTTAGAATTTACCCGATGAATAATTTAAGCGGTCCTTATAGTAGCTGGTACGATAAAGCTCACTTATTAAAAGGTAAAACAGCTAATTGGACAAAGGAACAACATGAGGCTGCTGGATTTCGAATGACACCTAATAGTCCAGTAAGACCAGGATCTTTTATTGGAAAAAATGCCGTGCTCATGCCTTGTTATGTAAACATAGGAGCATACATCGGCGCTGGAACAATGATGGATACTTTTAGTAGAGCTGGTAGCTGCTGTCAAATTGGAGAGAATTGTCATATATCGGCCGGGTCAGGTATTGGTGGAGTTTTAGAACCCGCACAAGCACTTCCAACTATAATTGAAGATAATGTCTTTGTTGGAGCAATGTCAGAAGTTGTAGAGGGCGTTATAGTGGGAGAAGGTAGTGTTCTTTCAATGGGATGTTATATTGGTCAAAGTACAAAAATTGTAAACAGATCAAATGGCGAAATCACAAAAGGTCGTGTTCCACCTTATTCAGTTGTGGTGCCTGGTATTCATAAAGATCTTTATGCTGTTCATATAATAAAAACTGTTGACGCAAAAACAAGGTCAAAGACATCAATTAACGATCTTTTAAGAGACTAATTATGCAAAAAATAAACGAATTACAATTAGCCAAAGAGCTAATGAAGTTCCCATCAATAACACCTAGAGATGCTGGTGTTATGAGATTTTTAGAAAAAAAATTAAAGAAAATTGGTTTCAAAACTAAAATTTTAGATTTTAAAGAAAAAAATTTTCAACCAGTTAAAAATTTATATGCTAGACTAGGAAATAAAGGACCTAATTTTTGTTTTGCAGGCCATCTAGATGTTGTTCCCCCTGGAAACATAAAAGACTGGACGGTTAATCCTTTCAGACCCTCTATCAAGAAAGGTCATTTAATTGGCAGAGGTGCAAATGATATGAAAGGCTCAGTGGCTGCTTTTGTTTCAGCTGTAAGTATTTTTTTAAATAATAATAAAAGTTTTAATGGTTCAATTAGTCTTTTAATAACAGGTGATGAAGAAGGAGATGCTGTAAACGGTACAAAAAAAGTCGTAGATTATTTAAAAAAGAGAAATGAAAAAATCAATTTTTGTTTGGTAGGTGAACCAACAAATCCAAATAAATTAGGAGAAATGATAAAAATTGGTCGAAGAGGAAGTTTATCTGGAAAAATTGAAATAATTGGTACGCAAGGACATGTAGCATATCCTCATAGAGCAAATAACCCCTCAACAATAATTATAAAAATTTTAAATGAACTTAAAAATATAAAATTTGATAAAGGTACTAAAAATTTTCAGCCTACAAATTTAGAGATTACAAAAATTAATATTGATAATAACGCCGATAACGTTATTCCTAAGACTGCTAATGCGACTTTTAATATAAGGTTTAATAACAAACACTCATCCGGTTCGATAAAAAAAAGAATTAATAAAATTTTAAGTAAAATTAACAAAAAAAATAAATCAAGATTTAAAATAGATTACAGAGTTTCTGGTGAAGCATTTTTAACAAAACAAAATGCTACCACAAATATGATACAAAATGTTATAAAAAAAATTACAAAAGTAAGACCAAAACTTTCGACAACAGGAGGAACCTCTGATGCTAGATTTTTAAAAAATATATCTCCTTGTTTGGAATTTGGTCTTGTCGGAAAAACAATGCACAAAATTGATGAAGCAGTATCATTAAAAGATCTTAAAAAATTAACTAAAATTTATGCTAATATTCTAGATAATTATTTTTCGTGAAAACAGCGATAATATCTTCAAAAACTTCGACAAATCATTTAACTGGTGATGGTCATCCTGAACAACCTAAAAGAGTTACAGCGATAACTGAAAGACTAAAAAAAAATAAAAGTTTAATTTGGGATAAGCCAGCCTCTTTTGATCAAAATATATTAAAAAAAGTGCATGATAAAAATTATGTTAATATGGTTAAAAAAAGTTTTCCTAATCAAGGATTAAAATTTTTAGATGGGGACACTATAATTTCGCCTGGAAGTAAAGATGCAACATTAGATGCGGTAGGATCAGTAATTAAAGCAATAGACGGCGTTGAAAAGAAAAAATTTAGAAATGCTTTTTGTGCAGTGAGACCTCCTGGTCACCATGCAGAAAAAAATAAAGCGATGGGTTTTTGTATATATAATAATTGCGCGGTTGCCGCTCATTATCTCATGGAAAAGTATAAATATAAAAAAATTGCAATTTTCGATCCTGATGTCCATCATGGAAATGGAACCCAAGATATTTTTTTCGATAATAAAAATGTTTTGTACTTATCTACACACCAATATCCATTTTATCCTGGCACTGGAAGCGAAAAAGAAAAAGGTAAGTATAATAATATTTTCAATGTGCCACTGCCTGCTGGGACTACATCAGAGAACTATATGAATGCTTTGGATAGAGTTTTGGATAAACTAATTGAATTTAAACCTGAATTTTTGATTCTAAGTATGGGCTTTGATGCAAATATTGCTGATCCTCTTGCACAGTTTGAATTAAAATCTGAAGATTTTTATGAGATTACAAAAAGAACTCTTAAAGCAACAAATGAATTCACTAATGGAAAAGTTATATCAGTGTTAGAAGGAGGGTACGACCTTAATGCCCTTGCAGATAGTGCATTTAATCATGTAAATGCTCTCGTAGAAAATAATTAATGAAACTATATAAGATCAAAAAGTCTAAAATAGACAACAAGCGAGGTTTATATGCAACAAAAGATATTAAAGAAGGAACAAAAATAATTAATTATATTGGGAAAATCATTACTAACAGAGAAGTTGAGGAGTCAGCAAAATTTGACAATAATAAACCAATCTATTTATTCACACTTAATAATAGATATACCCTAGACGGTGACTTTCATTGGAATACTGCAGGTTTGATTAATCATTCATGTAATAATAATTGTGACTATGAGGGAAAAGGTTTTAAGGTTTGGGTATCAGCGATAAGAGATATAAAAAAAGGAGAAGAGCTTACTTGTGACTATGGTTTTGGATTTGATAAAGACTACAAACAGTTCCCATGTAAATGTGGTGCAAAAAATTGTTGTGGATATATTGTGAGATCAGGTTCAAGGTTTAGAATAAACAAAAAATTCGCTATTAGTAAAAAAAAAACTAATAAATCACTTTAGTTAAATAAAGTCCCTCTGCTGGAGCAGGAGGTGCACAATTAATTCTTTTTTTTGATTTGATTATTTTGTCAAATTTTTGAATGCTCCACTTGTTCTCACCAACATACTTCAAGCAACCGACCATGGATCTTACTTGATTTTGAAGAAATGATTGAGCTTTTATCTCAATCTCAATAATGTCTTTTTTAGTTAAAAATTTTATTGATTTAATTGTTCTTACTGGAGTTTTAGCAGAACAACTTGATGATCTAAATGTTGAAAAATCTTTTGTACCGATTAATTTTTTTGCTCCTTTTTTCATCATTGCTAAATTAAGTTTTTTTATTATATGCCAACACCTCTTATTTTTTAAAGTAGATCCAGATTTACGATTTAAGATAACATATTTATATATTCTCGCTTTTGCAGAATATCGAGCGTGAAAAGTGAGCTGTCTTTTTTTTAAGTCTAAAATACTAATGCCGTGTCTCGATAAAAAATGATTAACTGATTTCAAAAATTTATAGCTATCTTTTATTTTTGTATTTGTATCAAAATGAGCTGATTGTTCTAAAGCATGTACTCCGGAGTCAGTTCTGCCCGATCCTATTATACTTACCTTTTCTTTAAAAATTTTAGAAATAGTATTTTGAATTCTCCCTTGGATTGTTTTTCTTTTTCTCTGTATCTGCCATCCATTATAATTAGTACCAACATATTCAATAAGAATTTGATATCTATTCATTGAGGATGCAGCCTTTACTTATTTTTGAACCATTCAAAAATTCATTTATTTCTTGAATTTTTTTTCCCTCTTTTTGAATTTTAATAACCTTTATGCTTTCATTATTTGAGCATGCTATCTCAAGTTTATCATTAAGAACTTTACCGGATGGTCCTGATCCATTTCCAATTTCAGCTTTTAATATTTTATATCTATCTCCTTTAAATATAAAATACGCCCCTGGATTAGGGTGTAAACCATTTATCTTTCCAATGATTTTATTTGCACTATCATTCCAAAATATCTGCCCCTCTGCTTTATTTATTTTTTCAGCATATGTTGCTTCAGAATGGTCTTGTTCTTTAAAATTCGCTTTACCACTTATAGTACTATTTATGTTTTCAATAATTTTTAGGGATGCTAGTTGAGATAATTTTTCTTCAAGCTCAGTTGCATTTAAATCTAAGTCAATTTTAATTTTATAAGTTTCAAGAACAGGACCAGCATCTAAATGTTCATTAATTTTCATAAAACTAATTCCCGTTTCAGTATCCTGGCTCATTATCGCTCTCTGTATTGGTGCAGCGCCCCTAAATTTGGGCAAGATGGATGCATGAATATTTAAAAAACCATTTTTGGAAAGTTCCAAAAATTCTTTCGGTATAATTTGACCATATGAAATTACCACAACAATTGTGGGTTTTATTTTTTTTATAAAATTATACTCATCAATATTATTTTTAAGACTACTTGGGGTTCTAATTGGTAAGCCAAGTAATTCAGATTTAACATGAATTGGAGTTTTTTGAATTTTCATTCCCCTGCTAGATTTTTTTGGCGGCTGTGTGTAAACAACAGAAATATTGAGTTTGCTCTTACTTATCCTTTCAAGTATGGGAACAGCAAACTTTGAAGTACCCATGAAAATAATATTATCTGACATTTACACAATTACTCTACTAGATGTATTTTTGTTTTTAGATAATTTTTTAATTAGAATATCTTTTTTCAGCTTTGACAAAAAATCAATGATCAGCTTACCGTCTAAGTGATTAATTTCGTGTTGAATACATGTGGATAGTAAACCGTCACATTCCATGTTTGTTTTATTTCCTGAAATATCAACGTATTCAACAATACAGGTTTTAGGTCTTTCAATCTCAATAAATGTTTCAGGTATCGACAAACAACCTTCTTCATATGTCGACCTATCTTTACCGAAAGATTTTATGACTGGATTTATTAAACAAAAGGGTTTTTTTTCTTCATCTTTCTTGGAAACATCAATTACAATCATTCTTCTTAAAACACCAACCTGAACAGCTGCAAGACCTATGCCATTATTGTTGTACATTGTTTCAAACAAATCATCTGCTAACTGTTTTTCTTTGTTGGTTAACTTTTCAATCTTTTCAGATTTTTTTTTAAGTATTTCATCTGGAACCAGTATGATTTTTCTTTTTGTCATAACAAAAATTATACTCTAACTGGTAAGATAGCCGAAAGGATTTCATTTCTTATTAAATCGATGTCCATTTGGTTAAGAGCATTTACCAAGAAATAAAGGGTTTCCGAGCCAAGATTTTTAAGTTCATCTTCACCAATTATTTCTATAATCCTTAACATTGCTAGACCAATTTCTCCATCATTAATTAAAACCTGTATATCT
>CACLWW010000002.1 GCA_902610755.1 uncultured Pelagibacteraceae bacterium
CTATGCTGTAGAAAAAATAACTAAAGGAAGAAAAAACATTATAGTTTCAACAGCTACTGCAGGAAATCATGGCAAATCAGTTGCTTGGGGAGCAAAAAATTTAGGATTATTCAGATGCTGATTTAATTGTATGTGCGGTAAGCTCTCTAGGAGTTGATTGGTTTATTGACCAAATTTCTCAAATGGGAAATAAAAAACTTAATATAGTTTTATTAACCAAGGGTTTGAGCATTGAAGCGGGAAAATTAATAACCATTTCTTACAAGATTAAAAATGAACTTAAAAAAAATGGTTTTGATGACGTGATCGTTTCAGCAATAAAAGGACCTTGTCTTGCAGCTGGATTAGCAAATAAAATGAGGACAGGCACAGTAATTGCTAGTGAAAACAAAGATACAGCAAAATTAATACAGAAAACAATAACAACTGAATATTATTCTACAGAGACATCAGAAGATGTAAAAGGAGTAGAATTTTGTGGTGCAATTAAAAATATCTATTCTATGTTAATTGGAGCTTCAGAAGGTTTAAGTAACCCAAGCGCACCTGAAAGTATAAAATCAAAATACTTTCTTAATACCTCAGCGTCTTTAATTCATCGCTCAATTTCTGAGATGGTTAAATTTGTCAAATACTTTGGCGGTAATGAAACAACAGTTTATGGACTAGCTGGTTTGGGAGATTTATATGTAAGTGCAATAGGTGGGAGAAATAGTCAAATGGGGAAATATTTAGGACAAGGAACTTTATATAAAGAAGCTAAAGAAAAATTTATGAAAGACATTACTGTTGAAGGTGCACAGTTGGCACTTGAAATTGGTCCAATTCTTTTAAAGGAACTTAAAAAAAATGAATTTCCTTTAATGTTCAACATACTTGAGACTATATGCAATAATAAGAAATTAAGTATTAATTGGTAAATTAAAAAAGTCCCTCAACTTCACCTTTTTTGTTTAGCTTAATATTATTAGCAGCAGGAACTTTGGGTAGACCAGGCATAGTCATAATTGATCCGCAAACAACTACAATAAATTCAGCTCCAGATGATAATCTCACTTCCCTTATTGGAATTTCATGATTTGATGGAGCTCCTTTTAACTTTGGATCTGTTGAAAAACTATATTGGGTTTTAGCTATACAAACAGGTAAACTCTTATAGCCGTTATTCTCAAAAACTTTTAGTTGTTCTTTTACATCTTCATTTGCAGTAATTCCATTACCTCTATAAATTTCTTTAACGATTTTTTCAATTTTATCCCAAAGATTTAAATTATCTTCATACAATAATTTAAAATTATTCTTTTTTAAATCTTTACATGTTTTAACTACTTTCTTAGCTAGGTCAGTCGCACCTTTTCCTCCCATTGCCCAATGTTTACATTCACTAACCTGGACATTTATATTTTTACAAAAATTAAGAACAACTTCTATCTCTTTTCTTGTATCTAAAGCAAAATGGTTAATTGCTACGATTGGTTCTAGTCCAAATTTTTTAATATTAAAAATATGCCTTTCTAAATTTACTAAACCTTTTTTTAAAGCGTTGGTATCTTCTTTTTTAAGATTTTCTTTTTCTACACCCCCGTGCATCTTTAGTGCTCTTATAGTCGCAACAATTACAACACAGCTAGGTTTTAATTCTGCCTTTCTACATTTTATATCTAAAAATTTTTCAGCACCGAGGTCTGCACCGAATCCTGCCTCAGTAACAACGTAGTCAGATAGCTTGAGGGCTGCTGTTGTAGCAATTACAGAATTACAGCCATGAGCAATATTAGCAAATGGACCTCCATGAATAATAGCCGGGTTATGTTCTAAACTTTGGGTAACATTGGGTCTTATTGCTTCCTTTAAAAGAACAGTCATTGGTCCCTGAGCATTTAAATCTTTTGCAAAAATCGACTGGCCTTCTTTATTGTAAGCTATTGTTATATTTCCAATTTTTTTTTCTAAATCATTTAAGTCTTTTGCTAAACAAAAAATAGCCATGACTTCCGATGCAACAGTTATGTCAAAGCCATCTATTCTTCTAAAATCTTTTGCAACACCACTTGTATTGATGTCAATAAATCTAAGTGCACGATCATTCATATCTATTACTCTCTTCCAAACTATTTTTTTTTCATCAATATTAAGTTTGTTTCCCCAGTAAATATGATTATCAATCATTGCAGATAATAAATTGTGTGCTGATGTAATCGCATGAAAATCTCCAGTGAAATGAAGATTTATCTGTTCCATAGGAACAACTTGAGCATACCCACCACCTGCTGCCCCGCCTTTCATACCAAATGAAGGTCCAAGACTGGGTTCTCTAAGACAAACAATAGATTTTTTTCCAATTTTATTTAGACCATCATTTAAACCAACAGAAGTAGTCGTTTTACCTTCCCCAGCTGGTGTTGGAGTAATGGCTGTAACAAGTATAAGATAACCATCCTTTTTCTTTTTTAATTTATTTAAAAAATCAAAATTTATTTTTGCTATATGCCTTCCCATTGGACTAAAAGCACTTGGGTTATCAGGTACATTAATTTTTTTTAAAATTTTTGAAATTGGTTTGAGCTTACAACCTCTAGCTATTTCTATGTCAGATTTAAATTTTTTCATTTAGGTCGTTTTTCAGCGTATTTATACTTTATTTGTTCACTTTGAAAGAAATAAATTACAATGGACATTTAATTATTTAATACATATCTTGAAGCATGAAAAAAAATTTCAGGTTTTTTGATAATAGACAAAAATATCTTCTTTTTGTAACCACTACTAACGAAAAAAACAAAATTGCAGATGCTTTGAAACCGATTGTTCAAAATTTAAAACCTAAAAATCCCGCTTTAAAAATTTTTGATGCCGGAATGGGAGACGGGTCTCTTTTAATGAGTGTAATGAGGCAGTGTCATCAAAAAATGCCTAATATACCATTACTTGTTTCAACAAAAGAAATAAGCATGGAAGATGTAAGACTAGGTCTAGAAAAACTTCCTGATAGATTTGCTGAACACAAAAATACTGTCTTTGTAATTTCAAATTTGAATTATGTGGAGTCAACATCCTTAAAATCAAGAAATTTTAAAAAACAAAAAAAAATGAATTGGAAAGTTGTAAAATTAAAAGGAAATTCCTCTTTAGATTTTTCAAATCAATTAAGAAAGCTTAATCAAGAATTTTTAGCAAAAAAGTGGCAAGTAGAAACAAATCCAAAAACTGGAACATCAACTTATAAAGAACCATCTGTAATTGTTATTTTTAGAAAAGATCAAGAATTTGTCCTACAAGATGTAATACCAAAAAAAAATAACGGAAAAACAGATTATGACTTAATTATTGCATCTCAACCCTATAGATCAAGAGTTACTGCTGAAAAAAAAGTAAAATATGTAATTGAACCTATGATCAAATCCTTATCAAAGAAAGGAAAGCTGGTTGTAGTGCATGCATGTGGTGGAGATCCAGCAAATAAGATAGTTAAAAAAATATGGCCCAAAGAGAATCCATTTCCGTATTTGTATTCCTCTATCGAAAAATACATTAAGTCAAATACAGATAAATCTTTCTTAAAAACATTAAAATTTCATAAAGTGAAAAAAATAAGTTATGTTTTAAGAGCACTCCCAAATGAAATAAGTGGTGGAATAGCAACTTCATTAATATTTTCTGCATGGAATGCCGCAGTCTACGTTAATCAAATATCGGATGAACAAATAATGAAGGCAGAAAAACATAAGAATTATCAAAAAGTCGTTCAAAACATTGTAAATAAATATAAAGGATTACACTTTAAAAACGAATTATTCGTAATAGAAAAAAAATAACTAATTTTTTCAACCGCTGTTTGTAATTAAAACTTTTTTTGATACTCAAATTGATCACCAATTTAAATTTTAATTTGTTGTGAAAATTTTCATAAACTGTATGAGAAGCAATGTTTAAAAAAACATTTTTTCTGATTAGTTTGTTTTTTGGTGCTCACTGGTTGTTACCAATCAACTGCCTCGTTAATTGGCCCGACAGTCACATTAGGCACATCTGGAAATATAGTTCAATCAGCTATTTCTTATACCGTAAATGAGTCAGTTAAAAAAACTACTGGAGAATACCCCGCAGAGCACATTAAAAAAAGATTTAAAAATTAAAAAATCAAACTTTTATTTTCATATAACATGAATTTGGATCATTCTTATAGTGACCAAAAGGACCACACTCTTCAAAACCACAAGACTTAAATAGTTTTCTTGCGGGCTCAAAAAATTTACCTGATCCAGTCTCAATAAAAATATTTTTTAATCCAATATCTCTAGATTTAGATAATAAGACAGAAATAATTTTTTTACCAAAACCTTTTTCTCTAAATTTATCATGCACTCTGATAGATTTAAACTCACCATGATTTTGACTTAGGATTTTTATTGCCCCACATCCAATGAGGTCTTCATTATACCAAATGCTCCAGAATTTTATTGTATCATCCTTAAGTCCATCTATATCGAGGACATGAGTACTACCCGTTGGAGAGACAGATCTTAATTCAATAAAGTGTTTTTTTAAAAGTTCATTTACTTTCACATCATCAAAATTATTTTCAATAGCTTTCATTGGGATTTATAAAATATCATCTAAATTTTTGAATTCTCCAATTTTAAAGATAATAGCTTCGTCATTTTTAAAACCATACTTTTTTGCATTGTCTAAAAATCTTTTTGGAGGCTCCATTATAGGTTCTAATGATAATACAAAAGTTCCCCAATGCATTCCGATAACTCTTTTGCTGTTTAAGTCTTTGGCAATCTGCAATGCCTCTTCAGGATTTGTATGGTAGATAGATTTATCAAACATTGGCTTAAAATTATAAGCGCCGATATTTATAATAGTGAGATCAATTGGTCCAAATTTTTTTCCAATTTCTTTATAAATTTCTCCGTATCCAGTATCGCAAGCAAACAAAATTTTTTTTCTTTTATATTCAAGTAAATAACTTCCCCAAAGAGTTTTATTAGTATCTGTTAGACTTCTTTTTGACCAATGAACTGCAGGTAGCATAGTTATTTTTAAATCATTTTTTTTGATCGATTGATACCAATCAAGCTCGCTTACTTTCTTAAAACTATTTTTTGTAAAATATTTACCAAGCTTAAGGGGAACAATTACATTAGCATCTTTGTAAGGAAATTTTCTAATTGTAACCATGTCTTGATGATCATAGTGATTATGTGTCAGTAAAAATAAGTCAATTTTTGGAATTTCATTTAAGTTTAAAGCTGGTGCAACATATCTTTTGGGTCCAAAAATTAATGGTCCAGCATTTTTTGAGAAAACTGGATCTGTTATAATAGTTGTTTCTCCGAGTTTTATTAAAAATGTAGCATGTCCAATCCAGCCAATATAATCACTGTTTTGTTTTGAAGCTAAATCTTTTAAGACATGCTCCTTTTTTAAAACATGATCATCTGGAACTGTCATGTCTAATTTTTTTTTCTCTTTGTTAAAAGTAGAGTAAGACCATTTAATTTTATCATCCCTCACAGGAGAACCCTCGGGATTTCTAAAGGTGTTATCAGGTAAATGATGATACGGTTTATTATCCATAGAATTTAAATTTGAAAAAATAGAAAAACAGAAAACTAAAACAATAAGCTTCTTAATCATTGATCTTATTGATTTCTGTAAAATGTCCCATTTTTCTTTTTTCTTTAATTTCCTTTTTTAAATAATCGAAAAAAAATTCATTATCTTGAAATTTTTTTCCTTTAAATTTAGTTATTTCATTACCTAGAATATTTGTCATTTTCGCATTGTAAAGTTTTAATGTTTTTACCTTTTTGAGACCACAAACTGCACGAATATGGTTTTCGAATTGACTGATATTGTGTGAGTTGATTGTCATGTGACCGGAATTATGTACTCTGGGCGCGATTTCATTTACTAACAAATTGTCTTTATCATCTATAAAAAATTCAACACATAAGGTTCCCACATAATCCAACTTTTCACTAATTTTTTTTGCATATTCAACAGATTGAGAAAAATGTTCTTTACTTATGCTAGCTGGAATTTTAGAGACTTTTAATATTTGGTCTTCATGTTTATTTTCAAATGGCTCATAAATTTCGTATTCATTTTCTTTAAATCTTGTGACTATTACAGAGATTTCTTTTTTTAAACTAACCATTTTTTCTAATATATAGTCGCTATTTTTAGAAAGGCTAATATTCTCACAATCCTCAAGATTATTTAATTTAAATTGTCCCTTTCCATCATAACCAAGAGTAGCCGTCTTTAACATTGCAGGTAAAAGTTCTACATTTGATATCAAATCATCTTTATTATTAATCTTTTTGTATTGTGTAGTTTTAATATTTTGATCATTTACAAAATTCTTCTCCAAAATTCTATTTTGAATAATTTTATTTATTTGAGGTTTTGGCAAAACTTCTTTTATCGAATTAAGTTTATCCAAAATATCAAAAGGGATATTCTCAAATTCGAAAGTAATTTTGTCTACTTTTTTTGTAAAGTAACTAATTTTTTCTTCATCATTATAATTTGACAAAATAAATTCGTCAGAAAATTCTTTTGCAGGAGACATTGGGTCATCGCTCCATACAATTGTATAGACATCCAATTTTTTTGCTGCCATACAAAGCATACAACCTAATTGACCGCCACCCAAAATACCAAGATTAGTTTTCTTCATTAGTTATTTTGGTTTTTTTTTCACTGATTTTGTTTGTTTAATTCTTAATTTCAGCAAGGAATTTTTTATTTTTTTGTCAGTAATCCCAAGAATAGACGCAGCATATAATGCAGCATTAATTGCACCATCTTTTCCTATCGCAACAGTTCCAACAGGAATACCTTTTGGCATCTGAACTATTGATAATAAACTATCAAGACCTTTTAGTTTTTTACTTTCAACCGGGACCCCAATAACTGGGACAGTTGTTAAAGAGGCAATCATACCAGGCAAATGTGCAGATCCACCAGCTCCAGCAATTATAACTGAATAACTAGTCTCTGATTTTTTCGCAAACTGATAAAGTCTTTTTGGTGTTCTGTGCGCTGATACAATTTTCAAATCAAAACTAATTTTTAAAATTTTAAAAATTTTAACGCAATCTTTCATAGTTGAATAATCCGATTGACTACCCATTACTATTGCTATTTTTAGATGTTTTTTTAGTTTCATTTACGTATTTATTATCAGATATATAACAAGTATTATATAACTAAACTTATGAATTTCAAAATTGACAACTTACAATATTGTAAATGGGATAGGTCAGTTTTTGAAATCAATCGTGAGGCTGGATTAGACGCAGTTCACGTCACAATAGTATATCATGAAGATTTTGATGAATTACAAAAAAGAATTTCAGAATGGAAAGAACACTTTAAAAAACATAATGATTTAATTTTCTTAGGAAAAGACTTTAGAGACATTGAGAAAGCTAAGAAAAATAACAAAACTGCGATATTTTTTGGGTTTCAAAATTGTTCACCAATTGAGGATGATATAAATCTTATTGAGAAGGTTCATGAACTTGGCTGTAGATTTATGCAACTTACTTATAACAACCAATCCTTATTAGCCTCTGGTTGCTATGAAAAAATTGATAGTGGGGTTACTAATTTTGGCAAAGAAGCAATAAAAGAAATGAATAGGGTGGGTATCGTTATTGATATGTCTCATTCGGGTGAAAAAAGTACGTTTGATGCAATTGAATTAAGCCAAAAACCAATTGCAATAACTCATTCCAACCCAAACTCTTGGCATAAAGCAAAAAGAAATAAGTCAGATGATTTGCTTAAAACATTATCTCAAAGTGGGGGCATGTTAGGATTTTCTCTTTACCCTCATCATCTTAATGAAAATTCAAATTGTAAATTAGATAATTTTTGTGAAATGATTGCAAGGACTGCTGAAATAATGGACGTAAAAAATCTAGGTATTGGTTCAGACTTGTGTTTAAACCAACCAGATGAGATCGTAGGATGGATGAGGAATGGAACTTGGACAAAAAAAAAGGTTTACGGAGAAGGAACAGCGAATAATGAAGGCTTTCCAGACCAACCAAGTTGGTTTAAAGATGCTAGAGGATTTAAAAATATTGAGAGTGGACTCAAAAAAATTGGATTTAATTTGGATGAGATTAATGGAATACTGGGTAATAACTGGTATAATTTTTACAAAGGTATAAATTAATGCAAATTGAATTAAGAGACCCAAAAAAAATAATGAAATTAAAACGCCTTGGTTCTTTCCACCAATCAAAACTTTCATTTTTAAGATCTTTTTTGAGAGAGTTTAATTCGTGGGATTATAAAAGAGAATTATTTGAACTAGATAATGATGGATATGGTGTTGCCGTTTACTCTTTTAAAAAAGAAAAAAGAAAATACTCTTTGGTTTGTTTTGCAAATAAATTAGATGATAACGAAAGGTCAGATAGAGTAATAGCAAAAAAATGGGACGCATCATTTACTTTGTTTGATGGTATTCCAACAAAAAAAGATATTGAAAGATTATCATTAAATGTTCCGCGACAAGAAATAGGACGGATGACTTATAAAGAGTTGACTTTATCAAGAGCAAACAAGTCAATGAGAGCTTTTAATTATGTTGTAGAGTGCTTATCGAGTGGCAATCAACCCTCTACTAAAAAGTTATCTGAAATAGGATATCTATATAGAACTACCGCAGTATATGGATCGGGTAAATTTGGGCTAGCAGATCGGTTTAGAATTAAAAATAGACCAGAGATACATGGGCCCTTTAGACTTGAAATGATGTTGGTATATTTTGTAAGACAATTTACAATTGATCAAGTAAATTTTATCTCAAAAAATAAAAATCCGAGAAAAGCAATTGAGCTGGACAAAAATATTGCAAGAAGTTTAGGTATTGGAAATTCTACTGGATTAGGAATGGCACCTTTTATAGTCAATCATCCAATACTTCTAAATAATTGGATATTAGCAAGAGAAACTGCCTTAAAAAAAATAAGGGAGATTAAAGATGTAAAGCAAGAGGATTTCAATCATTTTTTTAAATGTCTAAAGAATTCTATAAACAATATAAATACTTGGAATACAGATAGTGATTTTCAAAAAGAAAAAATAAGAAATCTAAAGATAGATCTCATCAAATTTATTAAATATTTAGAACAAGAATTTGATAAAAAAAAAGAATACTTATTTAACACAATTTTTAATTGGGTAGATACGAATTTAACAGAAGAGAGTATTGAGTATGTAGTTAGCTTGTTCCTTGAGCCTTATGATGAAATTGTTGACCAATTAACTCCCACAATGAGTGCCGACGAAGAAAAATTTTTCAATATCCCAGTTGAGAGAAATATTGAAGATTTACGAGTAATCATTGAAAAAAATTATACAGAAATATTGAATATAGATTTTAATGAAAATAAAAACATTCAGAACTTTTGGTTTATTTCAAAAAATAAAGAGGAGCCAAGAGTAGCTAACAGGTTTGAAGAAATAGGATCTGAACTTGAGCAACCGCTAGCAATCGCTAGAGATGTTAAATCTCTTTATCTTAGAATAAAAAATCTTAAGAATAGTATGACAATTAGTAGATTTCTTGCAGATAATAACGATTTAAGACATGCAGTGAGACGAGTTTTTATGATCGAAAAATTTCCTTATTCAGAAATTCAGGATAATATAATTGGCTCAGATTTAATACCAATTGACATGCTTAGACTTAAACTTTCTTTTTTCGGAGCTTGTAAATTCGACCCAAGATCTGACAAATGGTTAAGAATTTGTATGTTTCAAGGCGCTCCATTACCTGATGAGCTCAAACAATTTAACGATAATTGGATTTATAATTCATTAAATTAATGAGATCCTTTAGTGAAATAGAGACAATATCTAAGAGAGCGTCTAGAGGAGCAGGTTTCTCATGGGGTGTTTCAGAAGAAATTGGGAAGTCAGTAAGATTATTAGAAATGTTTGGTCTGCCAGGAATCTTACATCTAAAACACTATTTAGAGAAAATTAATAATCACAATTATCAAAAGATAACAATAATATCTGCTGACAACATTTCTAATAATATTCCTTATTGTCCAATCAGCGTAGGTGTAAATTTCTTGGATCAAGCTTATAACTTAGAAAAAATTGAAAATATTAATTTTTCAAATCTTGCTTATCCACTTTTGGTAGTCCCTTTTTTATCAAGATCATCAGAGATAATTGGTAAAAAAATTTTATTAAATTTAGAGAATTTCAAATTTTTATTTAATTTTAATCAATCTATACTTTCAAATTTCGATAATTCTTTAATTTCAAAAACAACAAACTTTTTTATTAGTTTTAATCAAAACGAGGATAGTTTTGATGAAATAACTTGGGATACTTTATATAAGATTTCACAAAAAACTTTTGTTGATGAAACTGAAAGCTCAAAACAAACTTCAGCTGGCGCAGGATTGACTGATAATGACTGAGATTAAAAATGATAAAGATCATCTCGATGATTATTGCGAGGAATGTGGTTGTGAAGATGAAAGTGTCTCACAAAATTTATTAATGTTTGGTTTTAAAATTTGTGCTTCCTGTAAAATCTCTAAAACGATTTTTCCTATTTAGGTTATATTACTGATAGGTAAACTATTTAACCTACTCATCACAAAAGAAACAGATAAAATTGCCAATATTAAAAATGATAAAAAAACTATTCCAAAAGCTTTAATATTTGATTTAAAATTTAATACCTCTTTAGTTGAAATTATTAATGAGGCAAATATCCAAAATTGAGTTAAAAAAATTATTGGCATAACTAAGTCAGGAGTCAATGCTATAAATCTTAGTAATCCTGGCGCATGAGCTATACCTACTGCGATTAATATTTTTTTAAAAGTGACCTTGGTATCTTTATCAGGAAAAATTTTGGCACCGATTGTAAATATCAAAACTGCCCAAAAAAACCAAGTTAAGATAGCAGTTAATGCAGATAGGCTTAATGAAGTTTTGTAAAAATTATTAGTGGCAATCGCTCCCGCAACGCCATCTAGTATCATTATAATAGCTGCAAAATAAATTGAAACTTCAGAGAAAGTTTTAACTTCTCTATAAAGTTTTTTGTCAAGTTTAATTGATCTGAAAACTAATTCTAAAAAAAATCCAAACATTTATTTTCTATTTTTTTTTTGAGCATAATAGGAAATTAATAAAGGAAAAATGATTAAAATTATACCTATAATAATAAATATTATTAATAAAAAGTATTTAGACATTTAATGAGTTTTAACGAGAAAGAAAAGGGGGGATTACCCCCCTTTTTAAAATTTATTTAGCGACTTCTCTTGTGTTAGGATTGTACGACTCAGTAAAAGGTATATCAACGACTACAGCATCAACTGGATCATTTCCTTTTTCACAGTATTTCTTTGGAAGATGAATTTTGAATTTTCTTCCAACTTTACCAATTGGAAAACCGTTTTTATTTAAAGTTCCATCGAACGGTACATACCCCATCGCAATGTTAGTTCCTTTTTCTGGATGGTACCAAGGTGATGTAATAAATCCTACTGGATTTTTACCATCTTCTGAGATCAACCAAAAATCTGGCGCATATTCTTCAATTGGTTTTCCACCTAGTTCCATACCTACTAATTGTAACTTGTAAGGTTTTCCACCAGAAGATACCTCACTTTTCATTTTTTCTAAGGCCTCTTTACCAACATAATCTCCTTGTTTCTCCCAAACACCTTTTCCAGATAATGAAACTTGATAACCTAAGTTACATTGAAATGGATTATGTTCGTTATCCATATCTTGACCCCAAGATAAAATACCTGCTTGTATTCTTCTGTGGTGAGCAGGAGCAATAACCATAAGATTGTGTTTTTTACCAGCTTTTAAAACTGCATTCCACATATCTTCTGCATATAAAGTAGCATTTCTTAAATAAATTTCATATCCGGCTTCACCTGAAAAACCTGATTGTGAAATCACACAACTTCTTCCACCAACTTTTGCTTCGGCTAATCCGTAATAAGGCATGTCATCTAAATTTACTTGATCTCCAATTAAATCATTCATCAAGGCCTTTGACTTAGGACCTTGAATTTGAACTGGACATGCATCTATCTCATCTATTTCTACATTAAATCTTTTATCAGCATTAACACCTTGTAGATAAAGACCAATGTCACTATCAGACAAACTAAACCAGAATTCATCTTCAGATATTCTTAATAGAATAGGATCATTTAAGACACCACCTTTGTAATTACATAAAATTACATATCTAGCACGCATTGGAGAAATTTTTGTAGCATCTCTTGTAATAACGTAGTCTGTAAATTTTTCAGCATCTGGACCTTTTACTCTTATTTGTCTTTCAACTGCTACATTCCACATTGTTACATGTTTTTTAATAGCCTCATATTCAACCATCGCTCCACCTTTTTCTGGTCTTACATAACCTCGTGGATGATAAATTCTATTGTAAACAGTTGCTCTCCAACATCCAGCTTTCATAGATAAATGCCAGTAAGGAGATTTTCTTACTCTTGTTGAAATTAACATTTCAACTTGAGTTGGACCACTTTGTCTTAAATTGTACGGAACATGTCTATCAGATTGATCAACAGCAGTTGAATGAGAAACTTTTGAATAATCTACTTTCTCAATTATTATGCCTTTTGATATTGGCTTACTGACTTTCTTAGATTTTATTTTAGTTACTTTTTTTTGCTTTCTTTTTTTCGAACTTACTTTCTTTTTTTTCTTTTTTTTAGGCATAGTTATTATCCTTTAACCATTTGTTTGTTTCCTTAAGTCCTCCAAATGTATAAATATGAAAGTGTTCTGTATGATCTTTTAATTTATCAATTAGATCATTTGGGTCTTTAGGTTTCAATAAATCTAGAGCCTTACTAAAATTAGATTTAAGGAAATTTATGGAATTTTTTGCACCTACGATATTGGCAAATTTTATTAAGCTTGATATCTTAAGAGGCCCAGTAATTCCAACATGCACTGGCACTGTTTGTTTAGAAATAAAATCTATGATGGGCTGGGGATCAAGTAACCACTGAGTTACTATATAATCAGCATAAGGCTTTTTATCTTGCATAGCTTTTTCCAAATCTGAGTCGGATATATCAGGACTCCCCTCGGGATGTCCAGCAATTCCTATCTTCATCTTCTCAAAATAACCAGTCTCTAAAAGTTGAAATGAGCTATCAAATTTGCCAGCTGGTTCACGACCCCCTCCAATAATTAAAGCTTGTTTAACCCCTCCATCTTTACAGATGCTTACATACTCTTTTAACTGATGCTCATTTTCCATTGATCTAGCCGGAAAATGGGGGATAGGGTTGAAGCCTTTCTTGACTAGTTGGACTGCTTGATTTGCTGTTTCTTTAAAATCCCCACCTGGCAACATTGTTATATAGACATCTTTTAGTTCTGGTAAAGTTGCTAAGTCTGTTTTGGGCCCAATTTCTATAGAAAAATTCATCTACTGAATTATTATCTATTTTTAATTTGTGTGTCTATAAAATATAATTAACAAGAATAAATTTATTAATTTAAAAATGGCCCAAAAAGACATTGGAAATAAAGTCCCTTTACATACTCTTAAGAAAGTTGAGGATGTAGCCGCTTATTATGATGAGTGGGCACTTAATAATAAGTATGATAAAGATATGGAAGCTTGGAATTATACTGGACCGAAAGAAACTTCTGAAACATTCAATAAATATCAAAAAAGTAAGAATATTGAAATATTCGATGCTGGTTGTGGGACTGGATTAGTTGCAGTTGAGCTAAAAAAATTTGGTTACCGAAATTTTTATGGAGCCGATATATCACAAAAATTGTTAGATTTAGCACCTCAAGGTCTTTACAAATCATTAGACAGAATCGATTTAAATAAAAAATTGATCTACAAAAATGACAAATTTGACTCAGTATTTTGCGTTGGCACATTTACATTTGGCCATGTAAAACCCGATGCTTTAGATGAATTTATAAGAATTACAAAAAATAACGGTTTAATTTGTTTTACAATTAATGTTGGTGTCTTTAAGGATTATGGTTTTGACAAAAAGATCAGTGATTTAATAGAAAATAATAAATGGGAAAAACTTGAATTTTTTAAATCAAACTACTTAACTAGCAAAGATGTAAATGCTTGGCTTGGAATATATAAAGTTACAAAATAATTAATATGAATTTAAAAATAATTTTAATAATGGGTTTACCTGGTGCAGGCAAAACAACACTTGCAGATGCACTTGCCAAAAAAATTAATGCAAAAAGACTTAATGCTGACGAGGTACGAAAAGAAGCAAATGATTGGGATTTTTCTGAGGAGGGAAGAAAGAGGCAAGCAAAAAGAATGTCAGATTTTGCACTCAAATTAAAGAATGAAGGCAACAATGTTATTGCTGACTTTATATGTCCTACTCCTGAGGCACGTAAATTGTTTCCAGCAGACTATGTAGTTTGGGTTGATACAATTAAGTCCGGAAGATTTGATGATACAAATAAAATGTTTGTTAAACCTGAAAAATTTGATTTTCATGTTACATCACAAAATGCTAAGGAATGGTCAGAGAAAATTTTAACAGATCTAAGTAAAAATGTATAAGTGGGATAATAAAAAACCGACAGCGCAAATGTTAGGAAGGTGGCAACCTTTTCATGATGGACATTATGCTTTGTTTGAGGAAATAATTAAAAAAACCGGTCAAGTTTGTATTCAAATAAGAGATGTACAGGGTGTAGATGATAATCCATTTGATTTTGAAACAGTGAAAAAGAAAATTGAAGAAAGATTAAACCCAAAATATGAGGGAAGGTTTAAAATAGTACTTGTACCCAATATTACAAATATATGTTATGGGAGAGGAGTGGGTTATAAAATTGAGGAGATAGTATTAGACGAAGAAACCCAAAAAATATCAGCAACTAAAATTAGAGCAAAAATGCGAGAAGATGGAGAGCTTAAATAGAATGACAGTTATTGTTAAAGATAATGGTTTTGGTATCAAAAATATAATAATAAACGAACCCAAAACTTATAATTCCTTGTCCTTTAAAACATTAAATATTTTAATAAATATTTTTAGAAGATTAGAAAACGATAATAAGACTCGAGTAATAATTTTAAGTGGAAGTGGCAAAGGCTTTAGCGCAGGTCATAATCTTAAAGAAGTTAAAAATTTAAAAGTGAGATCCAAATACTTAAAATTATTTAATCTTTGTTCAAAATTAATGCTTAACATTGTTGAAGGAAGAAAACCTGTTATTGCTAAAGTTCATGGCTCTGCATTTGCAGCAGGATGTCAACTCGCAGCAAGTTGTGACTTAGCTTATGCATCAACGGATGCTAAATTTGCTACACCGGGAGTAAACATAGGTTTATTTTGCAGCACACCAATGGTGGCTGTTAGTAGAAAAATTGGAAAAAAAAGGATGATGAAAATGTTATTAACAGGTGAACCCATTAATGCAAAATATGCAAAAGAGATTGGTTTAATAAATGACTGCTTTCCAAAAAATAAATTAAATTCAAAAGTATTTGAAGTTGCAAAAGTAATTTCAGCAAAATCAAACCTATCAATCAAAATTGGAAAAAAAGCATTCTACAAGCAATTAGAAATGCCTCTAAAAAAAGCTTACGCATACACAAGTAAAATGATGACATTGAATATGATGTCAATGGATGCGAGAGAGGGAATTTCCGCATTTTTAGAAAAAAGAAAACCTAATTGGAAAAATAAATGACTAAAGTAATTGAAGATATTTTAAAAAATTCAAAAACTATAGCCATGGTGGGTGTAAGCTCTCTTAAAAAAAAAGAGGATCCAAAAAATTTAAAAAGAAAACCATCAACCATCGTAATGAAATACATGCAGGAATTTGGTTATAGGGTAATTCCAGTAAATCCTTTTGCAGTAGGTGAAATTATCCATGGTGAAAAAGTTTTTTCAAAATTAGAGGATATAGAAATACCAATAGATATTGTTAATATTTTTAGACCTTCAAATGAAACTCCTGATTTAGCAAACGAGGCTGTAAAAATAAATGCAAAAGTTTTGTGGCTTCAATACGGAATTAAAAATGACGCAGCAGAAAAAATAGCCTTAGATGCAAAAATGAAATATATATCTAATCGTTGTATTAAACAGGATTATCAAAATATATTTCAAAAAGTAAATCCTGTTTTTCCAGCTTTAAAAAGCTAAAAATTTTAAAATTAATGCGTAATTTTATTGTCATTTTTATTTTTATTTTTTTTGTTAATAACCAATTATATTCTCAAGAATTGAGAAAAACTTATTTTGGTGGTGGATGTTTTTGGTGCATGGAGGAATCTTTCGATAAGGTAGAAGGTGTCACCAATGTTGTCTCTGGTTATTCCGGGGGAACAAAACCTAATCCAACATATAAAGAAGTAACATATGGAGATACCGGTCATATTGAAGTGGTTGAAATAACATACGATAGAAACAAGATCGGTTTTGAGGAATTGTTAAATGTTTTTTGGAAAAATATTGATCCTTTTGATGCGGCAGGTCAATTTTGTGACAAAGGTTATAGTTATAAATCTGCTGCATTCTATTTGAACGAAAATCAAAAGAAGCTAATAGAAAAAAGTATCAAAGCTATAGAAAACGATTTTAATAATAAAGTTGTAACTTTTGTTAAAAAATTTGAAAAATTTTATCCTGCAGAGGATTATCACCAAAATTATTATCAAACAAATTTTATAAATTACTTACTTTATAAAAAAGGGTGTGGTAGAGAGAGTAGGTTAGAAAATATCTGGCAACAATGAAACAAATTTTTTTAATATACGGGCACTATAACGATAAATCATTTAATGCAGCAATAAGGGATACTTTTATAAAATCTTCAGAAGATAAAGGTAATAAAGTTGATTGTGTTGATCTTTATAAAGAAAAATTTAATCCAATTTTTGCAGGGGAAGAACCAGATAATACTGTTTTGGACCATAGAAAAAGAATTGAGAAGAGCGATGTAATTGTTCTTGTTGCTCCTATATGGAATTTCAGGATGCCTGCGATGGTCGAGGGATGGATTGATAAAGTTCTTTCTCCACCATGGGCTTTTAGTTTTAAAAAATTATTTGGTAACTATGGATATCCTATTGGAAATTTAAAAGGAAAAAAGGCAGTAGTATTTTGTACTTACGGATCACCTCAATTTGCAATTAGAACATTCTTTTTAAATATGCCAACAAAAAGATTGAGAAGAGGGGTTTTTAATATTTGTGGGATAACAGACGTTGTTTATAAAAGATTCTTTGCAGTTCCATTTGTATCAAAAGAAAAAAGAGAAAAATTTTTAGAGGAAGTAAAACGAACAGCTTCCCAAATATAATTATTTTTTTAATTTATTAGAAAAGATTAAATTATCGCTATTAAATTTTTGTGAGTTACTCTTAATAAATTCTTTCATAATTATTATTTTTTCACTCTCAAATTCTGAAACTTTTCTTTGATCTAAATCAACATAAAGAGATAAAATTTCAATATTAGACGCTAAAAATTTTTTTTCTTTATGAATCATTTCAAGCTTGTATTGCAATCTTTTTTTGTCATGATCGAAATATAGTAAATTTACATCTACCTCGTCACCCTCTTTTACCTCTTGGTTGTAAGTAATGTGTGACTCAACCACCATGGTGCTTTTTTTTGTTTTCTTAGCTGACTCCTCGCCCATTTTAAATTTGTCCATTAATATTTCAGCACCAAACAAATCAAAAATTAAGACATAATAAGCCACGTTCATATGGCCATTATAATCGGTCCATTCTTTGATTATTTTCTTAGAATTTAAATAAAGCGACATTTTATTTGTAAAATTTATATTATAATATTGTAAAATTAAAGTTCTAATATGAATAAACTTTTATTTTTCTTTCTATTCTTTTATCTTAATGTAGCGAGTGTTTATTCAGATATTATTAAACCAAATACAAAAATTGAACCTTATAACGTAGTTGAAATTCAACTGATCAGTTTAAAGAATAATGATAAACCAGATAAAGATTTTGGTATTGAACAAACTTGGGAATTCGCTCACCCAGAAAACAGAATAAATACTGGCCCATTAAATAATTTTAAAAAGATGTTAAAAAACGATATTTACTCAATTTTGTTAAACCATAAAGATCATAAAATTGAAGAGATTTATAATAACAATAAGATCGCAATTTATGATGTAATTATTTTGGGATCAGATAATTTTTACTATGAGTTCAAGTGGCAAGTAGAAAGATATGACGGCCAAGGATTACTTAAAAATTGTTGGTTGACGACTGCAGTTTCTAATCCAGTTTCTCTTGGAGCATCAATTTAGATTATGAAAAAACCAAAATATGAAAATCGTATTCTTATTCTTATGCTCATACTTTGTGTTCCACCTATTTTGACCACTCAAATAACTTGGTATTATTTTGGTCAGGAGACTGGTCTCAACTGTGGAATTGCGGTAGGCATAATTAGCGTGAGTGTCGCAGCTTATTTGTTGTTTCAATTAGATTGGAGAGAACCAGACGATGACTAATATAATTTTGTTTCGTTCGTTTTAAAAATCTTGTAGAAATCTATTAATGAAATCTAAAGCAAAAGTCGTAATAGTTGGTGGAGGTGTTGTAGGAGTAAGCGCCCTTTATCATCTTGCTAAAAAAGGCTGGTCAGACGTTGTTTTAGTTGAAAGGAAAGAACTTACTTCTGGATCAACTTGGCATGCTGCAGGTTTGTTACCACTTTTTAATATGAGTTATTCCGTTGGACAACTCCATAAATATGCAGTCAATTTATATAAAAAATTAGAGGAAGAAACGGGCAAGAACGTCGGCTTCAGTGTTGTTTCAAATATTAGACTTGCAAACAACAAAGATAGGATGGATGAGTATTTTCAATATGCAGGAGTTGCAAAAACTATTGGTGTCGATGTAAAATTTTTGACACCTGATCAAGTAAAAGAAATTTGGCCTTTATGTAATACTTCAGATTTAGTTGGTGCAATTCAACACCCAGAGGATGGATACATTCAGCCCGCTGATTTAACACAAGCTTTAGCTACAGGTGCAAGAAATAGAGGTGCAGAGATTTATAGAAACACTACAGTTGTAGGTATGAAACAAACTAAAGATGGATGGGTAGTAGAAACAGACAAAGGTTCAATTGAGTGCGAACATATAATTTCTTGTTCAGGAAATTTTGCTAGACAAACTGGAAAAATGGTTGACCTAGACATTCCAGTTATTCCTGTAGAACATCAATATATCGTTACAGAACCACACCCTGAAATTCAAAAAAGAAAAAAAGAGGGTTTACCTGAAATGGGAGTCCTAAGAGACAGTGATAGCCGATGGTATATGAGAGAAGAAGCTGGAGGTTTAATATTAGGTCCTTATGAGGACGGAGCTCCTGCATGTTATGTTGATGGACCTTCAAAAGATTCTGAATATGAATTATTCCAAGAAGATTTGGATAGACTCGCCCCGCATATAGAAGGTGCAATTCATAGAGTACCGGCTTTTGGTGAGGTAGGAGTTAAAAAAGTTTACAATGGTGCAATTTGTTATACTCCAGATGGAAATCCAATTGTAGGTCCAGCATGGGGACTTAAAAATTTTTGGATAAACGAAGGACATAGTTTTGGAATAACTGCAGCTGGTGGTGCTGGTTGGCAGTTAGCAGAATGGATAGTGGATGGAGAACCAACAATTGACATGCTTGGAGTAGAACCAAGAAGATATGGAGACTATTGTTCGAAAGCATATCTTAAGGAAAAAAATGAAGAGGCATACAGCCATGTTTTTATAACACATTTTCCAGACGAAGAGAGACCAGCAGCAAGACCACTTAGAACAGCACCATGTTATGATAGAATGAAAAAACTCGGAGCGGTTTTTGGTCAAAAATTTGGCTGGGAAAGACCAAATTTTTTTGCAACTAATGGAGTGGAGCAAAAAGATGATTGGTCTTTTAGAAGATCAAAATGGTTTCAAGCTATTGAGAAAGAATGCAAAAATGTAAGAGAGAATGTAGGTTTACTAGACATGAGTGCATTTGCAAAGTGCAGAATAAAAGGACCTAAAGCAGAAGAATTCTTGGATAAACTCGTTGCAAACAAACTTCCGAAAAAAATTGGAAGGATAAATTTATGTCATGCTTTAAATACCAAAGGTGGCGTTCATTCAGAGTTCACAATAATGAGAGAAGCTGAAGATAGCTTTTACTTGGTGTCTGCAGGTGCTTTTCAAAGACTTGATCACGATTGGATTTTAAAATGGATGCCAAGTGACGGGTCTGTTCAGTTTGAAAATTTAACTAACAGTATGGGTGTGTTGGTTGTCTCTGGACCAAAAGCAAGAGACTTAATGACAAGAGTATCAAAAGATGATTTTTCTAACGAAAATTTTAAATGGCTAAGTGCTAAAAATGTTGACGTGGGTTATGCTCCTGTGAATGCAATGAGAGTAAACTTCGTTGGAGAATTAGGTTGGGAATTACATCATCCAATTGAATATCAAAATCATATTTTTGATAAATTAATGGATGCTGGTAAAGATTTAAATTTAAAACCATACGGAATAAGAGCAATGAATAGTTTAAGAGTTGAAAAATCTTATAAATTAGTTGGAACAGAATTATCCATAGAATATTCCCCATACGAAAGTGGTTTAGATAGATTTATACATCCAAATAAAGGTAATTTTATTGGCTTAGATGCACTGAACAAATGGAGAGAAAAAGGATTTAATAATAAATTGGTGACACTAGAAGTTCATAATGTTTCAGACGCTGATGTGCTTGGAAATAATCCAATTTATGAAAATGGAACTTGCATTGGAAGAGCAACTGGTGGAGATTTTGGTTTTAGATTAGGAAAATCTATAGCACTTGGAATGGTTAAACCAGAATTGGCAAATGTTGGTCAAAAACTTAAAATTGACATATTGGGAAAAACACATGAGGCAACTATTCTTGAAGAAAGCCCTTATGATCCAAAAAATGAATTGTTAAGAGCATAATGAAAATCTTAGTAGCAGTAAAAAGAGTTATAGATTACAACGTTCAGGTAAGAGTAAAAGAAGATGGAACTGGAGTTGTTACTGATAACGTTAAAATGTCAACCAATCCCCCAGATGATAATGCAGTTGAAGAGGCAGTAAAAATAAAAGAGTCAGGTAAAGCAAAAGAAATTGTAGCTATAACTATTGGTGAAGAAAAAGCTCAAGAAACTGTGAGAAAGGCACTTGCAGTTGGTGCTGACAGAGGAATACATGTAAAAGTTGACGGTGTAGTTGAGCCTTTAGCTGTTTCAAAAATATTACAAAAGATAGTAGATAAAGAAAAACCTGATTTAGTTTTTATGGGCAAACAAGCAATAGATGATGATTGTAATCAAACAGGTCAAATGTTGGCGGCTTTACTCAATTGGCCACAGGCAACTTTTGCATCTAAAATTAATGTTAAAGACTCATCACTTGAAGTTACTCGAGAAGTTGATGAAGGTTTGGAAACAATAGAAGTAAACATACCAGCAATTGTCACTTGTGATCTTAGATTAAATGAGCCTAGATATGCTTCATTACCAAATATAATGAAGGCAAAGAAAAAACCATTAGAGCAGATAAATGCTTCAGATTTAGGGGTTGATACCAAAGCAAGAATCGAGCAAATTAAGGTTGAAGAACCGCCAAAAAGAAAGGCTGGAATTAAAGTCGCAAATGTATCAGAATTGGTTCAAAAATTAAAAAATGAGGCTAAAGTAATATAATGTCAGTTTTACTAATTGCAGAACACAACAATAAAGAATTAAGACCTTTCACTTATAATGCAGTATCAGCTGCTAGCAAAATAGATGAGGACTTACATATTTTAATTTTGGGTAATAAATCAGAGGCAGTTGCAAAATCTGCGTCTGAAATACCAAATGTAAAAAAAGTAATTCATATTGATAATGAAATTTATGAAAATTTCATTGCGGAAAATTACTCTTCAGCAATAATAAAGAATGCTGATGCTTATTCACATATAGTTTGCTCAGCAAATACGTTTGGGAAAAATTTAATGCCTAGAATAGCAGCTCTTTTAGACACATCTCAGGTGAGTGATATAATTAAAGTTATTTCGGCAGATACTTTTTTACGTCCTATTTATGCTGGAAATGCTTTTGCGACAGTAAAAAGTAATGATAAAAAAAAGTGTATCACTATAAGACCAACATCTTTTGAACCTGCACCAGCGAGTGGAGGTTCTGCAGAGATTGTAAAATCAGAACCAGGTGAAGCTTTTAAAAATTCTAAATTTGTTAAAAGAGAAGAAATAAAATCAGATAGACCTGAATTAGGAACAGCAAGAATTGTAATTTCAGGTGGAAGAGGGATGCAAAATTCAGAAAATTTCAAACTAATAACAGCAATTGCGGATAAGTTAAATGCTGCTATTGGAGCATCAAGAGCAGCTGTAGATGCTGGTTACATTACCAATGATCATCAAGTTGGGCAAACAGGAAAAGTTGTTGTACCTGATTTGTATATAGCCGTTGGAATTTCTGGAGCTATTCAACATTTAGCTGGAATGAAAGAAAGTAAAATTATTGTTGCGATAAATAAAGATGGCGAAGCACCAATTTTTAGTGTAGCTGATTATGGTCTTGAGGCAGACTTGTTTGAGGCTCTTCCGCAATTTTTAGAAGAATTAAATAAACTTAATAGTATTCAAAAATAATTCATGACTAGAGAAGTTATGGAATATGATGTTGTTATTGTTGGTGGAGGTCCATCTGGTCTCGCTACAGCCATTAAATTAAAACAACTAAGTGCTGATGTAAACGTATGTGTATTAGAAAAAAGTGCTGAAATAGGTTCACATATTTTGTCAGGTAATGTTTTTGAGACTAGGGCATTAGATGAATTAATTCCTAATTGGAAAGACCTCAATGCTCCAATTAAGACTAAAGTGACTAAAGAAAAATTTCTTTTTTTAGGAAAAAAAAGTTCATTTAGCTGGCCGACTTGGTTATTACCAAAAGTCCAGCAAAACCATAAAAATTATATAATAAGTCTTGCTAATTTATGCAGATGGCTCGCTGAGCAAGCGGAAGTATTGGGTGTAGAAATTTTTCCAGGATTCCCAGCATCAGAAATTTTATACAACGAAGATGGATCTGTTAAAGGGGTTATAACTCAAGACATGGGTTTAGATAAAGAGGGAAATAAAAAAGATGGTTATGAGCCCGGAATGGAATTACATGCGAAAGTTACAGTATTTGCAGAGGGCTGCAGAGGTCATTTAGGAAAACAGTTAATTAAAAAGTTTGACTTAGATAGCGGAAAAGATCCTCAACAATATGGAATTGGTTTTAAAGAAATTTGGAAGATTGACGAAAAAAACCACCAGGAAGGTTTAGTGATGCATACAGCTGGCTGGCCACTAGATATAAATACTTATGGCGGAAGCTTTGTTTATCATGCTGAAAATAAAGAAGTTTATTTAGGTTATGTTATAGGTTTAGATTATAAAAATCCTCACCTATCTCCTTTTGATGAATTTCAAAGATTTAAAACTCATCCAGCAATCAGAAAAATGCTTGAAGGAGGAAAGAGAATATCTTATGGGGCGAGAGCTTTAATTGAGGGAGGTTTTCAAAGTTTACCGAAAATGTTCATGCCTGGTGCCCTTTTAATTGGTTGCGATGCAGGAACTCTTAACATGCCAAAAATTAAAGGTTCTCATACAGCAATGAAAAGTGGATTAGTTGCGGCAGAAACTATAGTAGAATATCTTAATGAGTCTAAAGATCTCTCTATTTATGAGGAAAAATTCAAGAAAAGCTGGGCTTTCAAAGAATTATATGAAGCAAGAAATGTAAAACCAAGTTTTAGCTGGGGATTAATCTTAGGAATTATTTTTACAGGTATAGATCAAATAATCTTCAGAGGGAGATTACCATTAACACTTAAACATAAACACGCAGATCATGAAACTTTAAAACCAGCAAATGAGATGCCAGTAATAGATTACCCAAAACCTGATAATGTAATTACATTTGATAAAACAAGTTCAGTTTATCTAACAGGGACTAATCATACAGATAATCAACCAGTTCACTTAAAATTGAAAGATAAAGATTTACCAATAAGGTATACCTTAGATAGATTTAATGAGCCTGCACAAAGATATTGTCCTGCGGGTGTGTATGAAGTACAAGTCGAAAATGATATACCTAAATTTGTAATAAATTCTCAAAATTGTATTCACTGCAAGACCTGTGATATCAAAGAACCTTCTCAAAATATTACTTGGGTAACACCAGAGGGAAGCGGTGGGCCAAGATATGGCAATATGTAATTAAGATAAATCTATGGCGTGTTTCTTTAAAATTTCTAATGGAATAATTTTTAAAGTTTTCTCGTTTGTCTTTTTCAAATATATTTTGCACTCTTTTCCAGCCTCTACAGCTCTTGCAAACCAAGTGGCGCATACGCACCAGTTATCTCCATCTTTTAAACCGGGAAAACCAAATTCAGGATGAGGTGTAATTAAATCATTACCAGAGGATTTGCACCATTCTAAAAAAGTATTATTAACCTTCGCGCAAACAGTATGTAATCCATTATCATTATCGTCTGTGTTACAGCACCCATCTCTATACCATCCTGTTAAAGGGTTGGATGAACACAATTCTAAATCTCCACCTAAAACATTTTTTTGCTTCTTAGTCATTAAACAACGATTGATCTACAGTAGCATTAAAAGAAACTGATCTTCTTTCCTCATCTGTATCTGAAAAAGGATAAACAGCATGCATCAAATAATGAGGAAAAAAATAAAAGTCACCAACTTTAGGTGTGACCCTAAATGTTGGTTTGCATAAAAAAGCTTTTGCACCATGTACCATTTCCAATTTTCCGTTATTATTAACTTCTTTATCTTTTTGGAGTGTATTACCTAGGTTTGAAGGTACTTTTAAATAGCCAACTCCAGAAACATGGCCGTTATGCCAATGTGAAGGATTATACTCGTTTTTAAATTGTCTTACTATCCAACTGTTCATAATATTAAATTTGGTTACTTCCCCTTTATTTGTTTGACGTATCCATTCTCTTACATTTGTTGCTAAAAAATTTCCCCAGCCAATTTTTTCCATAAAATCTTTTTCAATAACAAATTCTTGTTTGACGTTCCCAACTAAATTTTTTCCCCAATCAAGATCTTTTTTCTTTTGGTCGTTAGAAATAATACTATCTGTGTAATCATTGAGTTCCTTAACTAAATTTTCAGGAATCTTTACTTTTGCTATAGTGGGGCCAAATGGTCTTAATACTTTAATGTCATCTGTTTCCATATGCTAGATCTTCGTAGGGTTTGGTTGACCTTTATAAACTATTTCAGGGTCAAATTTTTTTTCTTTTTCCTCAAATTTCATTTTTATTTCTCTTGCATTTTCAATTTTACCTAAAGGTATAGATCTATAAAAACAAGATTTATATCCTACATGACAACTAGATCCATTTCCAATATCAACGCTTAGCCAAACCGAGTCCTGATCATCATCGATTCTTACTTCTTTAACCTTTTGAACAAACCCACTTGTTTTACCTTTATGCCAAACTTGCTTTCTTGACCGACTCCAATAGTGAGCTTCTTTAGTTTCGATTGTTTTTTTAAATGCCTCAACATTCATATAGCCAAGCATTAAAATTTCTTTAGTATTTACACAAGTAGTAACAACTGGAATTAAACCATCGTTATCAAACTTAGGAGACAGAAAACTTCCTTCTTCAATCTCTGTGACACTTTCTCTTTTTTTAAACATATATTCTCTGATTATTTAACATATTAAACAGTATAATAAATATTTTAAAAAACTGAATTAATAGGTATAAGGTCATTATGAAAATTGTTAAAGACATTCAAAAACAACAATCTACCTCAAAAATTAGTGACAAAGAGGCCGAAGAGGCTATAAAGACAATTTTGGAATGGATAGGAGAAGATCCAAATAGAGAAGGTCTGCTAGAAACTCCTAAGAGGGTAGTAAAGGCATTTAAAGAATATTTTAAAGGATATTCAGAAAATCCAAATACCATATTAGAAAAAACTTTTGGTGATGTTGAAGGTTATAGCGACATGGTCGTTCAAAAAAATATATCTATCCAAAGCCATTGTGAACATCATATGGCTCCAATAATTGGTAAGGCTCACGTTGCTTATATTCCAAATCAAAGGGTTGTTGGGTTAAGTAAGATAGCTAGAGTTGTTGAGGTTTTTTCAAAAAGATTACAGACTCAAGAAAGGCTAACAGTGCAAATTGCGAAAACTTTAATGGAAGGTTTAGATGCAAAAGGCGTTGCTGTAACAATTGATTCAACTCACCATTGTATGACAATGAGGGGTATTAAAAAAGAACAAGCAACAACTGTTACAAATTTTTATTTAGGTCAGTTTAAAGACGACTTAAGTTACCAAAATAGATATTTGCGATTTATTGCAAAATAATATTTACTACATAATAACATGTCAGATAATTTTAATGCTTTGGTTATTAACCAAGAAGGTGAAAAGTTTTCAAGAGAGATAAAGAAAATTGACAAATCTTTTTTAAAACATGGAGATGTTTTAGTAAAAGTTGACTATTCAACCTTAAATTTTAAAGATGCATTGATACTTAAAAACGGGGCACGGTTAGTAAAAGAATTTCCACACATCCCAGGTATTGATTTTGCAGGAACAGTCATCGAAAGTAAAAGTGATAAATTTAAAGAAGGTGATGAAATTATTCAAACCGGTTGGAGAGTGGGTGAAATTTTTTATGGTGGTTATTCTCAATATGCAAAAGTTGACTCAAACTTTTTAGTAAAAAAACCGAAAGAAATAACATCTCGACAATCAATGATGTTAGGTACAGCTGGTTTGACTGCAATTCAGTGTGCTTTTACAACAAAACAAACAAGAGAAGTTTTATTATTAGGTGAAAAAGTAAATGATGTAATAGTAACTGGTGCCTCAGGAGGGGTTGGAAGTATAGCAGTCATGATTTTAAGCAAACTAGGATGCAACGTTACAGCCGCAACCACAAAACCAAACGAGGAATATTTGAAATCATTAGGCGCAAAAAATATAATAAAATCAGGCGATTTAGATAAAGAGGCAAGACCCTTAGATAAAGGTTTATATGATGGGGCAGTAGATACAGTTGGAGGAAATATCTTAGCAAATATACTTACTCACATAAAACCGAGCGGTATTGTTGCTGCTTGTGGTAACGCTTCAAGTATAAAATTAAACACTACTGTAATGCCTTTTATCATTAGAGGCGTAAAACTTTGGGGAATAGACTCAGTAAGCGTATCTATAAAAAGAAGAAATTTTTTATGGGGTGAAATGCATAAGCTTGTTGATTTTGACTTGTTAGATAAATCAATTAAAGAAATAAATTTAAACCAACTTTTGGAAGAATATCCAAAGATGCTAGAGGGCAAAACTTCGGGGAGATATATAATAAATCTTAACAAATAATGGATTGGGATAAACTTAAAATTTTCCATGCAGTTGCTGAAGCTGGAAGTTTTACCAGCGCGACAGTTAATCTTAACCTTAGCCAATCTGCCATAAGCCGTCAAATTCAGTCATTAGAAGATGATTTAAAAGTTAAATTATTTGAAAGACATGCTAGAGGTTTGACTTTAACAGAAAATGGCGAATATGTATTTAAAACAGCACATGAAGTTATAAGTAAATTAAAAGAGGTTGAAACTTCACTTGGAGACAAAAAAAATAAACCATCAGGAAAACTTACTGTAACTACAGTTGTTAGTTTTGGCACAACTTGGTTAACTCCAAGAATTCAAGAATTTATGCAGTTAAATCCCGAGATAGAAGTTGAACTAATTTTTGATGATAAAGAATTAGATTTAAGTACTAGACAAGCTGATATAGGGATTTTTATGCGTAGACCAAAACAGCTGAACTATATTCAAAAAAAATTAATTGATATTAATTACCACATTTATGGTTCGCCTAAATATCTTGAAAAAAATGGATATCCGAAGAGCGTAAATGATCTAAATAATCATAAGTTTATTTCCTTTGGAAGAGGAGCTCCTTCACCTGTATTTAATCCAGATTGGGCTCTTAAACTTGGATTAAAAGATGGAGCAAAAAAAAGAAAAACAGTCATGAGAGTTAATAGCGTTTACGGTCTTCTTTTAGCAGTTCAAAGTGGAGTAGGTTTAGCCGCTTTGCCAGATTATATAACAATTAACCAACCAAACATTGTTAAGATATTGCCTAAAATTGAAGGTCCAATAACAGAGGCACATTTTGTGTACCCTCAATCTTTAAAGAATGTAGCCAGAGTTCAAGCTTTCAGAAACTTCCTATACAGTAAAATATCAGAGTGGAAATTCTAATATTTCCTTGACCCCTGCGTCATTATATGCGATTGATAATCATTATCAATGAGAATAATTCTCATTATCAATAGTGCGGAGGAAGTAAATAACAATGAAAAAAGTAAGTATACTAACAATACTATTTACTTTAATAGCTGGTTTTACAATTGCTGCGGAAGTTAATGTATTTAATGCAAGACACTACAAAGCAGATGCTGAACTTTACAATAAGTTCACAGCTAAAACTGGTATCAAAGTAAATTTAATAAACGGCAAAGCAGGTGCTTTAGAAAAAAGAATGATCGAAGAGGGAGCAGACTCATCTGCTGATCTTTACATTGCTGCTGACGCTGGAAGATGTGGAGTGTTTAAGGCAAAAGGAATGACACAAGGTGGTTTAACTTCTGCAGCAATTAAAGCGGCAGTGCCTTCAAACTTCAGAACTTCGCACTGGACTGGTATCGCTAAAAGAGCGAGAATAGTTTATTACGCTCCAGAGAGAGTAAGTGGTGCAGAGCTAGCTGGTTTAACTTATGAAAGTTTAGCTGATCCGAAATGGAAAGGCAGATTAGTAATTAGAAAATCTAGCAATATATATAATAAATCTTTAGTAGCTTCACTGGTTAAAAACAATGGAAAAGCAGCAACAGCTGAATGGGCTAAAGGAGTTGTATCTAACATGGCTAGAACACCAAAAGGAAATGACAGAGCACAAATAATGGCAGTTGCAGCAGGTGAAGCAGATATCGCAGTAGCTAATACTTATTATTTAGCTTTGATGTTGTCTGGAAAAAAAGGTGCTGAACAACAAGCAGCAGCAAAAAAAGTTAAAGCGTTTTTCCCTAATCAAAATGATAGAGGAACGCACATGAACATAAGCTGCGCTGCTTTAGTTAAAGGTGCTCCAAACAAAGATAACGCGATCAAACTTGTGGAATTTTTATTAACACCAGAGTCCCAAGAACATTTTGTTAATAATACATTTGAATTCCCAATGATTGGTGGTGTGTCGGCAAATCCATTAGTAGTAAACAATATTGGTTTAGATTTTAAACAAGATCTAAAAACAAAAGTTTCTAGTTATGGTGCTAAACAAGCTGATGCATTAGAAGTAATGACAGCCGCTGGTTGGAAATAATATGAAAGATAAAAAAGAATTTATTTCTGAAATTGATTTAAATAAATCTTCTGAGGGATGCTCTCCGTGTGTCTCAGAGTGTAAAAAAATCAATCAAAGAATAAATAAAAGAAATTTATCTGACATCAATGAACAGGAGGTTCCGCACATCCTAAAGGTTTTCGATTTTTAGATAATTCTTTGAAAATATGCTCGTGATTAAGATCTCCTTTTCACGGGCATATTTATTTTCATGATTATAAGGCGGATTATAATATGAATAAATTAAACGTTTGGTCTCTTAGCTCGTTCTTAATCTCATTTGTTGTAATTATACCTATCTTTACTGTTTCAGTAAGTTTTTTTGAAGAAACAAGTAATTATTACAAAATATTAAAAGATACTTTTCTACTCGAGTATATATTTAATTCAGCTGTTTTATTAATTGGTGTTTTAATTTTAACTTTTTTAATAGGCACTGGGTCTGCTTACTTAGTTTCCTTTTACAATTTTCTTGGAAGTAATTTTTTCAAATGGACTTTAATATTATCTTTTGCTGTTCCGCCATATATCTATGCATATTCTTTAACAGCTTTTTTTGAAAACTACGGAACTGCCTACACAATTTTAAAAAATATTTTTGGAGATGCTAATTATAACAGTCATATACCAAAATTTGATGGAATGGTTGGAGCAATACTTTCAATATCTTTTTCTTTGTTCGCCTATGTTTATATTTTAACAAGAGCTTCCTTTTTGTATCAGTCACAAAATCTTATTGATTTAGGAAGAAATTTAGGTTTTTCAAAATTCAAAGTTTTTTTAAGAATAATTTTACCCTCAGCCAGACCAGCGATTATCGCAGGTTTATCATTGGTCGCGATGGAGACTTTAGCAGAGTTTGGTGCTGTTGATTTTTTTTCAATAAATACTCTTACAACGGGCATTTATAATTCATGGATAACTTTTGATGATCTTGCATTCGCAAATCAAATTTCATTTTTTTTACTATTATTCATCTTTGCCCTTTTTTTTTTAGAAAATCTCTCTAGAAAAAAAGCTAAATACCACTCAAATATGAAGGGTGGTTTTAAGAAAAAGGAAAAACAAGATCTTTCAGGAGGCAAGGCAATACTAGCATTTACCTTTTGTTTTGTGATTTTTTTCATGAGTTTTTTATTCCCATTAATCCAAATGTTTTACTGGACGATAAAGTTTTCAGACAATTTATTTGACTTAAAAATTTATGAGCTTTTATGGAATACCCTATATTTGGTCTTTTTATCGTTTTTTGTTTTGATAATCCTGTCTTTTGTTTCAAATTATGGAAATAGAGTTTCAAAGAGTAAATTTTTAAATAGCTTAACAACTTTATCAATTTCGGGCTATGCAATACCTGGCGTAATTTTAGCAGTCGCTTTTATTACTTTTATAGCATGGCTTGATAACAGCATTATTAAAGCGATGGGTTTCACATCAGTAAAGAAGATTTTCTTTGGTTCTATTTTAGGACTAATCATTGTTTATTTTATAAGGTTTTATTCGCTAGCATGTAATGGAATAAAATCAGGATACGAGAAAATTAATATTTCTGTTGATGAAAATGCTTATTTATTAGGTTATTCAAAACTAAAAACCTTTGCAAAAATTCATGTTCCGTATCTTAAAAATTCAATTTTATTCGTTGGGATTTTAATTTCGTTAGAAATAATAAGAGAGCTTCCAATTACTTTAATATTAAGACCTTTTAATTTTGAGACTTTTGCAACGACTGCATATATTTACGCATCCGAGGACCTTTTAGAGGCGGCTGCTGCACCATCTTTATTTTTGATTTTAATTGCAAGTTTCTTTATTTTACTTAGTTCAAAATATATCTTAAGAGATAATGATGAATAATTTTTTTGAAATTAAAAACGCAACTTTTAAAGCTGGCGGTAAAGACAAAATTAAGAATTTATCAATCGAGATTAAAAATGAAGGTGACATTGTTTGTTTATTAGGACCATCAGGAATAGGCAAGACAACAATACTTAGAACGATTGCTGGTTTGGAAAAATTGGAAAATGGTGAAATTATTTTAAAGGACAAAATTATCTCATCAACAAATGAACATTTGGAACCAGAAAAAAGAAGAATTGCTTTATCATTTCAAGAAAATAGTCTTTTTCCACATCATTCAATTTATAAGAATATAAATTTAGGAATACCAAAATCAGGTCCCAAAAAAATCAATGTTAAAGAAATTACAAAGTTTTTAAATATTGATCATGTATTAGATAAATACCCTCACCAAATAAGTGCAGGTGAAGCTCAAAGAGCATCATTAGCAAGATCTTTATGTGCTGAGCCTGATTTGCTTTTATTAGATGAGCCATTGTCTAATATTGATCAAAATTTTAAGGAAGAAATTCAAACTAAACTTAAAAAAATTATTAAAGATTTAAAGATTACAACTATTATTGTTACTCACGACTCCTACGAAGCTTTTTATTTAGCGGACACGTGCGGAATATTATTAGATCAAAAATTAAAACAATTTGACACTCCTTATAATGTTTATCATATACCAAATTCAATTGAGGTGGTAAAATTTTTGAATAGGGGAGTTTTGGTACCAGCAATAGTCACAAGTCCTAAAAGTTTAGAAAATGAGGAGTTAGGAACTATTACCGGAAACTTTTCGAAACCTTTCGAAATTGGATCTACAGTTAAATTGTTGTTACAGCCGGAAGATTTACACCACGACGATAAAAGTAATTTAAAATTCGACATAGTTGATAAAAAATTTAGAGGTACAAATTTTATTTACTCCTTAAAAACTGACAAAAATTTTATTTTACCTGTTTTTGTACACTCTCATCATGTTCATCAACATGAGATAAACGAAAAGTTTGGAATAAAAAGACCAATTCATATTGAGCATTTAGTTTGTTTTTAAACTAACTTTCCAAAGATTTTAATTTTTTCTTCAGTTTATCTGGTAGATTTTCGAACCATATCTTTTCTTGACCTGATACAGGCAGCACCTCTCCGTATTCAACCATTTGGGATGGTTCTAAATCGACAATATAAACCCAAACATTTGATTGATCTATTTTGGTTTCTTTTGCTAATAACTTTTTTAATTGATCAATAAGATCGTCTTTGACCTCTTTAGAACGTCCTGCTCTTATTTGGCCATTAAGATAAATTTGTTCATCCTTAATAACTTTGCCCCCCATAAAATGGCTATTCTTTTTAGTTTCATTAAAAATGACCTGCGCAAAATATGTATTTGCTCCAGTAGTTTTGCTGTGAATTTTTGTTATACCCTCTGCGATTGACTTTTTTTTACTCTCATCTAATTCAAGGTTTGATGTGATGACAGTATATGTTGGCATTACTTATTTTAACTAGCGAAATTCTATTTTTCAACTATAATTAAAAAATGGGGTGTCTTTAAAGACTGAGATTATACCCATAGAACCTGTCCGGTAATTCAGAAAGGGAAAACATTGGATAAAACTTATTTTTTAACTCAAACTTCATCACTAACGCTTGTTATTGTAATAAGTCTAATGTTTGTTTTTTTGGGCTTATATAATTCAAGAAAACATCAAGGTCTTAATAATTATTTAACTGCAAACAGAAATATTGGATTATTTTCTTTAACAACAAGCTTAACTGCCTCAGCGCTAGGTGCGTGGATTTTATTTGGTCCAGTTTCGGCAGCTACTTGGGGAGGAATAGGAGCTGTTATTGGATATTCACTTGGAACAGCTTTTCCAATGTTTTTTTTAATTTATCTTGGAAAAAAAATTAGAAAAGAATTCCCTAAAGGCTCTTCTTTAATTGAATTTATGCGTAAGAAGTTTGGAAAAAGCTTATTCAAACTTATTTTATTGATGACAATTTTTTATATGTCCATTTTTTTGTGTGCTGAAGTAACAGCAGTTGCTGTTTTGATAAATTACATTTCAGGTACAAAGCTTTGGATAACTGCTTTAATTGTCTTGTTATCTACACTTGCTTATACTTTATATGGAGGTTTAAGAGCCTCTATATTTACTGATAATATTCAAATGATCGTCATAGGAGTCCTTTTATTAATTTCTTTATTTTACATAAAAACTTTTATTGGATCTGAATTTTCCTTTGAATTTATAAATAAAAAAAATCCTCAGCTTTTAAGTTCTTCATACATTCCTAGTTATACTGCAGGTTTGACTTTTTTTATTGCAGTTGCTGCAACCAATTTATTTCATCAAGGTAATTGGCAAAGAGTATATGCAGCAAAAAATTCTGAAACTTTAATAAAAAGTCTAATCATATCTTTTTTTATAATTATACCTGTAGTTTTTTATATGGGTTTTGCAGGAATGGTCGCTTTTTCATTAGATCCAACTACTAGGCCTGATCTTGGATTTTTTATGTTATTGCTCAAAGAGCAAAAAGAATTATTATCATTATTAGTAATTGTATTAGGTTTAGCTTTAACAATTTCTACTCTTGATACTTTGGTGAATGCAATATCAAGTCTAATATTAGTTGACGGTAAAGCAACATTCAAATTTAAAAAAAAAATAAATTATTTTAACTTGTCTACATATATTATCTTATTTTTATCTTTTATTTCTTTTATAGTTGCATCTAAAGGGTATGATATTTTGTATTTATTTTTATTAGCCGATTTATTTTGTTGTGCATTTGTACTCACAGTTTTTTATAGTTTTTACAATAAAAAGATTAATGAAAATACGGCGTATATTTCAATTGTTTTAGGTTTGATTTTGGGATTTTTATTATTTCCAACACCAGACTTTTCAAAAAGTTTATTAGTTGGAATTATAGTTCCTACTGAATTTTTCCCATCATTTTTAGTTCAAAATTTACTTTTTTGGTCATTTATTGCCGCAACACTAGGACCAATGATATCTTGGAAAATAAAGTAAAATCAGTATTATAAATCTAATGCTGAATTTTATATTACCATTTTTAATTCTTATTCTTGTTGTTGTTTTTATTCACGAATATGGACATTATTATTTTGCAAAAAAATATGGTGTTAAGGTTACTGATTTTTCAATTGGATTTGGAAAAGAAATATTTGGTTGGAACGATAGCTCTGGTACAAGATGGAAGATATGCTGGATTCCATTAGGCGGCTATGTAAAATTTTTT
This sequence comes from uncultured Pelagibacteraceae bacterium, assembly GCA_902610755.1. GTDB lineage: Bacteria > Pseudomonadota > Alphaproteobacteria > Pelagibacterales > Pelagibacteraceae > Pelagibacter. The sequence goes on from CACLWW010000002.1 coordinate 34,707, forward strand.
GGTGATAGAAACGTTTTTTCTCAAGCTGACCAAGAAGAATTGATTAAAAAGTATGATGAAAAAGAAAGGCAAAAACTATTTGTTTTAAAACCTCTTTATCAAAGAGCCATAATAGTTGCTGCAGGTCCAATAGCTAACTTTTTGCTAGCAATACTTATATTTTTCATGATCAATATTTTTGTCGGTAAAGACTTTACCCCTCCAATGATAAGTGAAGTAACTAAAGAAAGTCCTGCTTATGTTGCTGGACTGGAGAAAAATGATGTAATTCTATCAATTGATAAAAACGAAGTAAAAAGCATCTTGGATGTTTCAAAATTCATAACAATGTCTACTGCAGAATTTATTGACTTTAAAGTCTCAAGATATGATAAAGAGATTTTAATAAAAGTAAAACCTCAGACCTTAGATGGCGAAGATAATCTTGGTAATAAAATTAAAAAAAGAACAGTTGGAATAAAAATTATTCCATATCAAAATACAATTAATCATCAAAAGCTGGGCCCAGCTAAAGCCATTTATTATTCAGTTTCTGAGGTATATTATGTAACCACCTCAACGTTAAAGTACTTAGGATCTATAATTGCGGGTTCAGGTGATAGTTCTCAATTAGGTGGTCCTATTAGAATAGCAAAAATTTCAGGTCAAGTTGCTGAATTTGGGATATTACCATTTTTAAGTATGATGGCTTATATATCTATAAGTTTAGGTTTAATTAATTTATTCCCGATACCATTATTGGATGGGGGTCATTTAATGTTTTATGGTTTTGAAAAAGTTTTAGGTAAGCCATTAAGCCAAAAAACACAGGAAGGTTTTTTTCGAATCGGAATGTTTTTGCTTCTATCTTTGATGTTTTTTGCAACTATGAATGACCTAAGAGATTTAGGCCTTTTTTAACTTATATATAAAGAGCATCAAAAAAACCAATAAAAACAAGGTTTATTTATACACAATATCTTGTGTTAAAAACCAAATTAAACACTAAAAAAAAGCTTGATTTTAAAGGCATTTTGTAAACTATGTTAATTAACCTTTAAAACCGGAGCTAAAATGAACAAAAAACAACTAGTTGCTAAATTGGCAGGTTCTTTAAACCAAAGTAAAGCTGATGCTGAGCGAACTTTTGATACCATCACAAATACGATATTGGATGCGTTGAAAAATGATGACTCAGTGAAAATCGCTGGTTTTGGTACATACAAAGTTGCTAAGAGAAAAGCTAGAATTGGAAGAAACCCAAGAACTGGAGAACAAATCCAAATAGCTGCATCTCAAAAAGTTAAGTTTTTGCCTGCAAAAGCGCTTAAAGAAATATTCAATAAATAAATATTTCCTCTGAACAGCCTTTATTAATATAAAAGTTACTAAAGGCTGTTTCTATATGCAAATATTGCATACCTATTTTATCCAATAAACATTAGTTTTTAAATATCCATTTTATAAAAGGGTCTCTTTAACAAGGGAGAATATTATGAAAAAACATTTAAAGAAACTAGTGTGTCCCGCAGTAAGTTTATTTTTCTTACTAAACATGACGAGTACGAGTTATGCGGATTCAACTGTTTCAGCAGAAGTAGGATTCATTTTTAATACTTTCCTTTTTCTAGTTTGTGGATTTTTAGTCATGTTTATGGCTGCAGGATTTGCAATGTTAGAGGCAGGAAGTGTAACATCTAAAAGTGTATCTGTAATTTGTGCAAAAAATATTGGATTATTTTCTATAGCTGGAATGATGTTCTGGTTATTTGGTTATAATTTAGCATATGGAATACCAGAAGGTGGATATATTGGTAGTTTTTTACCATGGTCAGATGCTAGTAAAGTAGATACTGGTTATTCGGACGGATCAGATTGGTATTTCCAAATGGTATTTTGCGCAACAACAGTTTCGATTGTTTCAGGAACATTAGCTGAAAGAATCAAACTATGGCCTTTCTTTTTATTTGCAGCAATTTTATCTGGAATTATCTATCCAATCGTGATGGGTTGGCAATGGGGTGGTGGCTGGTTAGCAGCTGCTGGATTCTCAGATTTTGCAGGTTCAACATTAGTACACTCAACAGGTGGTGCAGCAGCTTTAGCCGGAGCGTTATTATTAGGTCCAAGATTAGGTAGATTTACAAAATCTGGTGCACCTGCTCCGATGAAACCATTTGCTGCTTCATCAATTCCATTAATCACAGTTGGTATATTCATTTTATGGCTGGGTTGGTTTGGATTTAATGGTGGTTCTCAATTAGCTATGGGTACTGCTGATGATGCAATTGCTGTTTCAACAATCTTTATGAATACATTTTTAGCTGGAGCTGGTGGTGTAATGGCTGCCGCTACAGTTACAAGATTAGCATTTGGTAAAACAGATGTAATTCAAATGTTAAATGGATGTATTGGTGGTCTAGTTGCAATTACAGCAGAACCATTAATGCCATCACCACTTGCAGCAATTTTAATTGGTGCAGTTGGGGGTGTAATAGTTGTTTACGGAACAAAACTACTTTTTTCTCTAAAAATTGACGATGTAGTAGGTGCAGTACCTGCACACTTATTCGCTGGTATTTGGGGTACATTAGCTGTTCCAATAACAAATCCAGACACAACTTTTGGAGCTCAGTTTTTAGGTGTAATCTCAATCAACGTATTTGTGTTTATAGTTGCCCTAGCAGTATGGGGAATTATGAAGAGTACAATTGGTATAAGATTAAGTAAAGAAGCTGAACTCAAAGGAACCGACGTCGTAGAAACAGGCGTAATCGGTTACGCGATAAGAGATTAATCATCTCTCCCTCTTGGTTAGACGATTAAAAGGCCTCCTAGAAATAGGAGGCCTTTTTCATTTATTTGTAATGTAATTCAAAATCTCTTGAGCATGATTTTTTACTCGGACGGATCTCCATTCTTTAATTATCTTTTTATTTTTGATCAAGAAACTACTTCTTATTAATCCCATAAATTCTTTACCCATAAATTGCTTTTTTCCCCAAACTTTATAAGCCTTTATTGCAATCTTTTTTTCATCGGAGAGTAAATCAAATTTAATTTTATATTTTTTTTTAAATTTTTTATGACTTTCCAAACTATCTTTTGATATTCCGTACACACTGCAATTATTTTTTGAAAATTTACTTAAAAGACTATTGAAATCCTTTGTTTCTAGCGTACACCCAGGGGTATCATCTTTTGGGTAAAAATATAAAACAATAAGTTTTGATTTAATTTTGTTTAATTCTACAACCTCATTAGAGGTACTAATTAATTTAAAATTCGGCGCTTTTATGGTCATTGGTCAGTTTTATTTTCTTCCCAAAGTTTTTTTATATCTATAAATGGGGATAAACCGTAGCTTGAATTAACGTTAGTCATATGTACCGCTAATGATTTAATAGGTGAAATACCAACTTCACTCTCTAAAATTTTATTTAAATATTTTTCAAAAGGTTCGTGTCTTTTCTCACAAGTTTTTTCAAAGTTATCTATATGTTTTTGAAACATTTTTTTTGAGATCATAAATGTACAAAGCATTTTTGTGATCGTTCGCCAATGTTGTTGACCTCCAATTAATATATTTGTTTTTTCATTATTCATATAATTAAAAGGATAATCGCTTGGACAAACTATAATTTCGTCCTTATGTTGAGAGCTTACTCTTTCGTAAGTATTCAACATATCAACCAACGAATGCTCATAATGAAGATAATCATCCTCTACAAAATATATGAGATCAGATTGATCTTTTTTTGCAACTTCGAAGCATTTCAATAAACTTGAGAGATTTCCAAATGTTTCTTGATTATTTTCAGCTGCTATTTTTTCTTTATGTTCGCTTTTATCGTGATGAATAATTTCACAGTTTACACCATGCGTGTTTATTAAGTCTTTTAATTTTTTGAGATTTTCATCACTTGAATTGTCATCAATAACTTGAAATTTTATTGAAGTATCTGGTTTAAGTTTCTTAGATTTTTTAATCGATTTAATTACAGAATTTAAACATCTTAAAGCATAATCAATTTTAGGTTTTTCAAATATTCTTTTTTTGTTTTGATCCCAAATTTCAATATTAGTATTTGTTCTAAAAATAATGCTTAAACTTTGAATTTTTCTAGTTAATTTAACTTCACCCAAAGGTAATACTATCGACTTTTTAATATTTGAGAGCTCTTCATTTAATTCTTTGTCCAAAGTAGGAGAATTAAATTCATTCTGATCAATAATTTCAAAACCCAATAATTTAGAAAACTTAATGAATATTTTTTTAAAGATGTTTTTTTTCATTTAATCTGATATTACAATATATATAATTATGACAATTAAATCATCCAAAGAACTTGTAAATGATGCATTGAAAGAAATTAAAACGATTTCTCACACCCAGGCTTCAAAATTACATAAAGATGGTAGTTGTAATTTGATTGATATAAGGGATGTAAGAGAGCTTGAAAAAGAGGGAAGAGTAGATGGATCATTACACATACCAAGAGGAATGCTTGAATTTTGGATTGATCCAAATAGCGCATATTATAAACAAGGAAAAATCGATCCATCAAAAGAAATAGTTCTTTTTTGTGCAGGTGGATTAAGGTCTGCATTGGCTGCAAAATCACTTCAAGATATGGGTTTTAAAAATGTCTCCCATGTCGACGGAGGTTTCAGTGCTATTAAAGATGGTGACTTTGAAATTAAATAGAAAATTCATCTATAGCGTAGTCTAATCTATCCTGACCCCAAAATATTTTATCATTACAAATAAATGTTGGTGCTCCAAAGATTTTTTTATCGAAAGCATCTTGTGTTAGTTTAATCAATTTTTCTTTTATCTCTTTTTTACAAATGCTGTTAAAAAAAGTATCTACATCTATTTGAAGGTATTTAAGTTTTTCTTTAAAATTTTCATCATCAGAGAGATTTATATTATCTTTCCAATATGCATCAAAAAAACAATCGATATACTTATCTAATATATCTTTATTCATAACTAACGATCCTCTCATAAGATTAAGAGAGCTTATTGGAAAATAATCATTAAATTTGAAATCGATCTTGAGTTTTTTTGAAACCATTTCACAGTCTCGTCTCATAAATTCATTTTTATTTTTTATAAAGGCATTTGCTGTAATTCCTGCTAACTTATGCAATCCTCCTAAAAGCATAGGACAATAAATAAATTTTATAGAATTTTTTTTTTGAATTTCTCTAATTTTTTTATGTGCTATATAAGTGTAGGGACTTGAAAAATCGTAATAAAATTGAATAGATTTAGTCATACAATGACATTCTTCTTGCGAAAAAAATCCTGATTAACCAATAAATGAATAATCCAAGAGGACCTATTAAATACGTAATTAGCAAAGGGAAAAAAGTTAAAAATTTTGAAATTGAGAGCTTAATACTATCAGATACAATCCATGCTCCACAAAACAAGTTTACTGCTAAAAAATGACACCAAAACATTATTAAAAAACCATTTTCTGAAAAAAGATCTGATAAGTTTTCAAGGCTTAAATAAAGTGTAAAATTATTCTGAAAATTGAAATCTGATATAAAAAAATAATATAACAGATAAACGTAAACGAAGGAGAAGATCATAAAGGGAAAAATTGATCTAACTAAATATTTACTCATAAATGAATGAGGAAAAAAAAATAGAATAATCCAAAAAGGTAGAACACCTAAATTCAACCAAAGATAGATCATTTCAATAGTAAAGAAATTATTAATTTGTTCAATCATTTGAGGTTATAATATAATAAAAATTATAATGATTCCCTTAAAAAATAAAAAAAAAAATTTAGAATTTACTGTATCAGAGATACGGGACTTTTCCTTAAAATACATTGAAAAATATGCTCCGTCTAAACAACAACTTAGAACGTATTTATTGAAGAAATATTTAAAGTCTGGTTCCACAAACATTAAAAAGGGTAATTATCAAAACCTGATAGACATTGTATTGTCAGATTTGGAACAATCCAAGTTTATTAATGATAAGTTTTATTCTGAGAGCAAAGCGAAAAATTTGATTCAAAGAGGTAGCTCAATTAACAAAATTAGAAGCTACCTAATTTCAAAAGGAATTAATGATAAATTTGTTAAGGAAACTTTAGATAAAATTAAAGAAAATAATGATGACCAAGATTTTTTTTCTGCGATAAAACTTTGTAAAAAGAAAAAAATTGGTCCACATAGATCAGAAGATAATAGGCCTATTTTTTTTAAAAAAGATATTGGCATATTGGCTAGAAATGGATTTAGTTTTGAAACGTCAAAAAGAATAATGGATTTATCAAAAGATGAATATGAGAAAATTATTCGTCTTTTGTAGTTTTCTCGTTTTTTTTATTCAAATAATAATCTATCTTGGATTTGATATAGTTTTTTACTACTACGAAAACTATCAAGCCAAAAATAGAGACTGATACTATAATAATTAATATAACTCTTAATTGTTCATCCATTATTTAATCTTGCACTTTTCAAAATTATACCTGGGTTTTTAAAATCCTTTTTTCCATAATAAATTTTTTCTCCATTCATGTCAGTAATAGACCCACCAGAATTACTTAAAATTGCATCTCCCGCTGCGATGTCCCATTCAGATGCTCTTGGTTCAGCCACATAAAGATCAAACTCACCCGCTGCAATTACACAAAACTTAAGAGAACTTTTCATTTTTGTGTAACTAGTTACTTTAAATTTGTCATGGATATCTTTAATTTCATTTTTAAGTTTATCTGAGTAACTTACAGCCTTAATATTTTCTTTGTCACTGGTATTTATTTTAGTGTTTAACAACTGAGCTTTATCATTAATTATTTCGAATGAATTCCCATCGCCATATGTATAAAATAATCTATTTTTCGCTGGAGCGCTGATAATACCTATTTTAGGAACTTTATTAATAATTAGGGCAGCGTTTAAAGTAAATTCGTCTTTATCATTAATATAATCATAAGTGCCATCTATTGGATCGATAAGCCAAAAAGTTGATAAGTTATCTAAATTTTTGTTTGAGGAAGTTTCCTCTGAAACTATAAGAATATCTGGTGTTAACTTGCTAATTTTATCTGTCAATAAATTATTAACCTCAAGATCCCCATTTGTTACAGGGGTATTATCTTCCTTAATGGTTTCTTTAAGACCTTTCTTTCTTAATGACAAAGATAATTTACTTGCTGTTTTGAAAGTACCAATTAAATCTAGTACAATTTTTTTTTTATCTTCTAAATTCATTTTTTATCAAATCTTTGTTAATTCAATTAAATTAGCGTTGATTACTTTTTTACCAACATTTTCAAAATTTACAGTAACTTTTTCTTTTATAATTGATTGTACTTGGCCGATTCCCCAATCTTTATTTTTAGGATTAATCACTTTGTCACCTGGTTCGTAATCAAAAATCATTTAATTTAGTTTTTTAAATAAAAATAGTATAATTTTAAAGTTTATGAAAAACAATTTAAACTCAATAGGAATTGACAAAAAGACAAAGGATACAGTCGTAGTTGTCGCAATGTCAGGAGGAGTAGACTCTTCAACAGTAGCTGGATTAATGAAAAAAGAAGGTTACAAAGTTATTGGTATTACACTTAAACTTTATGATGATACCAAACAAGTCTCCCAATCGAAACAATGTTGCGCTGGACAAGATATATTAGATGCAAAAAGAGTAGCCCATAAATTGGATATCGATCATAAAATTCTATATTACCAAAATAAATTTAAAGAGGGAGTTATTGATAATTTTGTTGAGAGCTACTTAAAAGGTGAAACTCCAATACCATGTGTTCAGTGTAATCAAACAGTAAAATTCAAAGATCTTTTTATGGAAGCAAAAGATTTAAAAGCAGATGCGTTGATAACCGGACATTATGTAAGATCGATATTTGATGGAAAAAAAAATGAAATGTATCGTGCAGAGGATCATAATAGGGATCAGAGTTATTTTCTATTTAACACAAAGAGGGATCAGCTTAATTTTCTAAGATTTCCTCTAGGAAACTTACTGAAAGATGAGACAAGAGAAATTGCAAAAAAACTAGATTTAAATGTAGCTGATAAACCAGATAGTCAGGATATTTGTTTTGTTCCTAATGGTGACTATTCATCTGTAATTAAAAAATTTGAACCTAAAGCGTTTGTAAAAGGAAACATCAAAAACATTGAGGGAAAGGTAATCGGGGTTCATGATGGAATAGTAAATTTTACAATCGGACAAAGAAGAGGGATTAAGGTATCTGATAAAGATCCATTGTATGTTATAGAAATTGATCCAAAGAGGAATGAAATAATTGTTGGGCCAAAAAAATACTTAGCAAAAAGAATTATTAATTTAGATAATCTTAATATTTTATGCGCTGGTAGCGAATTGAATGAAAAAGTTTATGTAAAGATAAGATCAACAGGGAAGTTAATTCCTTCAAAAGTTGAGGTATCAGGTTCAAAAGCTAAAGTAAATTTAATGGAGGATGAATTCGGTGTTTCACCAGGTCAAGCATGTGTTTTTTATCAAAAAAATAAAAATGGTTATAAAGTCTTAGGTGGAGGTTGGATAAAAAACTAATTACTCTTTTTTTTCCATAATAAAAAAGTAAATATATAAAAAGTAATTACCCCTAAAAAATAATCCCATTCTAATGCATGTTTAAGGTGTTTATTACCTGGCATACTTACCAAAGGTAAGGCAAGGATACCTACAAAAATCAAAATTGAAACCAAAACAGCCTTGCATTTCAGATACGTTTCATTAATAAATGATTTTAGTTTTGATTTGATAGAGTAAAAAATTAAAACAAAATAAGTTTGGGCGGCTATCTCAAATATTATGAATGCCAACATTATTACTCGTCTAAAAAGTTTATATGCGTCAATATCAAATTTTATTCCTAGAAAAATTGAATGGATTACAAGACAAATTGCAGATCCAATTCCAAAGAAAAGCATTTTTTTCAGGTGTTTATGATTTCCATGTATGTTTAATATAATTTGTTTATTAAAGATCCAATATTTAATTAGTAAATAAGCGGTTAAAAACATAGCAGGCTTAAATACTAAATAAGTTGGAAAGTATCTCGCTGTTCTACTAATAGAGGCCCCACCGTCTATGTACGGAAATGTGAAATGTATTACATTTTCTTTATTGGGAAAAAGTTCGTGAAATTGAGTAATTAAAATTAAACAAGTATTTGTAGCAACAAATGGAACAATAAAAATCCAAATACTTAAGGTCTTGACCTTTTTGATATTATCCATTTTGAGCAGAATTATTTCTTTTTATTTTTTTTTCTTGCTCTTCTTTTTTTTGAGCCCATTTTTCTTCGGCCTCTGTGTTTCTTTGGATAACCCATTCTTATCTCCTATTTATTATTTTATTGACTTATGTAAGGGATATAGCATTGTCCCCATAGGTATTCAATTTTTTTATGGGCTATTCTTTTAAAACATTTTTGAAACATACTGCAAAAGATTTTCATAATCAGTCGGTAAACCCGCCTGTGGTGCGTGCATCAACAATTATTTTCAAATCTATGCAAGATATTAGAAAAACTCAAAAGAAAAATATTAAAGATCCAACCGGTGGTCATCATGATTATGGAAGACAAGGAACATCAACCACACATGTTCTTTCAAAAATTTTAACAAAACTAGAGGAATCTTATCATGTTTTTCTAACACCAACTGGATTTGGTTCGGTTTTTCTAGCAATTTTCAGTATAGTGAGACCTGGGGATGAAATAATAGTTGCTGATCCTGTTTACAGTCCAACAAGATTGTTAACCAAAGATTATCTAAAAGAATTTAATATTAAAACAAAATTTTATAACCCTCATGACCTAAATACGATCAAAAAGAATATAAGTAAAAAAACAAAACTTATATTTGTTGAGTGCCCTGGTAGTAATTCTTTTGAATTTCAAGACTTATCAAAAGTAATTTCTATTGCACAAAAAAATAAGATTTTTACTGCAATTGATAATACTTGGGGAACACCATATTTTCTTAAGCCAATAAAGTTGGGTTTTGATATGTCTATTGTTTCAGCTACTAAATATTATTCTGGACATTCTGATGTAATGGGCGGCAGTTTAGCGGTAAATAAAAAGGTTTTCAAAAAAGTTCAATTAGCTGAAAAAATTACAGGACTTAGAATGGGACCGGATGATGCTTACTTAGTAACTAGAGGTTTAAGAACTCTAGATGTAAGATTGGATAGACATCAATCGAATGCCATGAAAGTTGCAAGTTTCTTATCTAAACACAAAAAAATTAAACTTTTATATCCATTTAAAAAAGGCTCCTTAAATTATAGGCTTTGGAGAAAATATTATAAAGGAGCTTCTGGTTTAATGGGTCTTAGAATTAAATCATCAAAAAAGAATGTTATAAAATTTGTAAATTCTCTTAAATTATTTGGATATGGATATAGTTGGGGAGGTTTTGAAAGTTTGGCATTACATCAGGAAATCAAAGAACAAGGTGATAGATTCTTCTTAAAATTATCAAAAGATGATCATTTAGTAAGACTCCATATTGGTTTAGAAGATCCAAAAGATTTAATTGAAGATTTAAGGAGATCCCTTAAATACATCAAATGAGTTCTGAAAAATTTATTCAAAATAACCTAGCTCTCACTACTCTAATTTGTGCATGCGCGGTAGTTTTAATATCTCTTAGTGTGAGGCAAGTATTTGGAATGTTTTTCATTGACTTTAACAATGACCTGGGAATTTCAAGCACTGAATTTGGTTTAGCAATAGGTATACAAATGCTTGGTTGGGGTCTTTCAGGACCAATTTTTGGCATTATGGCTGATAAATATGGAGGACATAAATCAATAATTCTTGCATTTCTTTTTTATATCCTTGGGGTTTATTTTTTATATGCAGGTCCAAATACAGGAATTTATTTTCAAATAAGTTTGGGAGTTTTAATTGGTATCGGTTGTGGTGGTACAGCAATAAGTATTCCAATGTCAATTGTAGGAAAACATTTTCCACTTTCTAATAGAACAATAGCAATGAGCATCGTAACAGCTGTAGGGTCTTTCGGTTATTTTATTTCACCCCTTTTTACTAATTACTCTTTACAAAATAACGGATGGGTTAATACTCTCCTTTACTTCTTAGTATTTCTTTTTATTGGTTTATCATTTGCCTATTTCGTCAGATCTCCAAAATTAAATGAAATTAAAGAAACTATCAACGAGCAAGGGTCATTAGACGCACTAAAAGAAGCATTCCAAAATAAAAGCTATGTATTGTTAGTTTCAGGTTTTTTTGTTTGCGGTTTTCATATTACATTGGTTGGAACTCATGTACCAAAATATGTAATAGATAGAGGTTTGGATGATTGGACTGCAGCGATGATTTTATCTTTAATAGGTTTTTTTAATATCATTGGTTCTTTGTTAAGTGGATATTTATCTACTAAGATGAGTAAAAAAATTATCTTAAGTTCTATCTATTTTTTAAGAGGAGTTTCAATTTGTTTATTCATCTTTTTGCCTCCAAGTAATGTTTCTTCAATAATATTTGGGGCTAGTTTTGGTTTCCTGTGGCTCTCTACTGTTCCAGCTACAAGTGGAATCGTTGCACATATTTTTGGAACCAAATATCTTGGCCTTTTATATGGCTTGGTATTTTTAAGCCATCAATTTGGATCTTTTTTTGGAGCATATCTCGGTGGACTATTCTATGACATATATGGCTCCTTTGACTATGCGTGGTATTTAGCAATTGCATTATCTGTTTTTGCAGGCTTAATACACTTACCAATTAAAGAGCGAGCAATTGATAGATTACAAAAGGCATAAAACAAATTTTAGTCCTTATCTGGAGAAATTATATCAATCAGATAAACCCATGGTCATCTATAAATATAAAGATGGATATAAAATATTTACAGATTTTTCAAAGAGAATAGTACTTAACAACTCAAACATAGAAAATTTTTTAAACAAGATAACCAAAAGAAAATTTAAAAAAGAACAAGACCTATATATAGGTTTTTTTGGTTACGAAATATTATGCAACTTGCTAAATATTAGAATTAAAAATCAAAAGAAGAATGGATTTTATAAGGGCCTTTTTTATAAACCAGAAACTATAATTACTTTATCAAAAAAAATTAAAATATCTTCAACATTAAAAAAACAGAGTTTTAATTACCACTTTAATCAAACCAAAATATTAAAACCATTTAAAGTCAATATTAACTTTGAAAAGTATAAAAGAATCTTCAATCTTTTTTCAAAAAAAATCAGAGCAGGTGAGACCTATCAAATAAAAATTTGCACAAAGTATAAAAATAAATCTGTGATAGATCCGGTCAGTTTTTTTTGGAGATTAATGAAGGCAAACTCTTCTCCAGAGGCCTTTATGATTAGAGACAAGAATTACTCCATTGTTAGTTGCTCTCCTGAAACCTTAATAGAAAAAAAAGGATTAAAGGTAACAACGAAACCAATAGCCGGAACACTAAAAAAAAAACAAAAATTAAACAAATCTAAAGCTCGCAATTTCTTTAAGAATAACAATAAAGAGACAAAAGAACATAATATGATTGTAGATATGGAGAGAAACGATTTATCAAAAATTTGTAAACCAGGAAGTGTAGTAATCAAAAGAAAAAAATATGTAGAGGAATATAAACATTTGTATCACTACGTATCTACAATAGAGGGTAAATTAAAAAATAATATCAATCTTAAAAACATTATTAAATCAATGATGCCCGGCGGGTCTGTTATAGGTTGTCCAAAAATAAGAACACTTCAACTATTAAATAGTCAAGAAAAAGAGGGAAGAAATATTTTCACAGGAAGTTTCGGATTTATTAAGTTTAATATGGATATGCGGTTTAACATAATAATAAGATCAATTCTAAATTTCAAAAATGTTTCAGAGATATCAGCAGCCTCAGGCGTTGTATTGGATAGTTCATCAAAAAAAGAATTTAGCGAAAATTACATTAAAGCAAAATCATTATTGGAATTATTTAAATGATATATATTATCGATCATCAAGATTCTTTTACATGGAACGTGGTTCATCAATTTTCTCAATTTGATAAAGTCTATTGCTCTGATTATTTTGATATTAATAAAAATTTATTAAATAAATCAGATGTGATAGTTTTTTCTCCCGGCCCTGGTTCTCCAAAAGATTACCCAGAAACCTCAAAAATTTATAATAAATATAAGGGTAAAAAAAAAATGATTGGTGTATGTTTAGGATTTCAGTTGATATTGTATAACGAAGGTGGAAAAATTAGACAACAAAATAAAATTTATCATGGGTATCAATCAAAAATTAAAGTAAATGGAAAAAGCAAAATTTTTAAAAAAAATAAAGTATTTAATGTCGGAAGATATCATTCGCTAAAGTTAGATGAGCCATATTTTTCAAAAAATCTCAATATTACAATGCGTTGCACAAAAACAAATACAGCGATGGCTTTTGAGGATAGTATAAATCAAATTTATGGATTTCAATTTCATCCTGACTCATTCTTAACTGAAAATGGCAATTTTTTTATTAAAAAAATCTTATCAAGTAAGTAATCAAAAAGAAATAGGATTTAAAGATTTATGGGGATCTCACGGAGTCTTTACAACTATAAGACTTTTAGGAAAACCTGGTAAGCTTATTTTGTTTAAAAGTCACTTTAAGGGATTAATTAAATCTCTTAAAAAGTATAAGATCTATTCAAAAAATATTGAGATAAATATTAAACGTTTAATCTATTCAAGCATTAATAAAAATATTAATTACGACCATTTATTTCGAATTGCTCTAACAAAAAAATTTATATCAATTTCTATCCGTAAAAGAATTAATCCTAAAAAAGATTTTGAACTTAAATTAATAAACTACAGAAGAATTGATCCCGTAACAAAAAATCTTTATTATAAAAAAATTCTCAAAGAATTAAATAAATACGATACAAGTAAAACTGACATAGCTTTGGTCTATAGGAAAAAAATTTTAGAAACCTGTACCTCAAATATTTTATTCTTCAAAAATGGGGAGTACTTTTCACCAAAAAATGATTGCTATATTGGAAACACAATTAACTATTTAAAAGGGAAGATTAAAATTTCATTTAAAGATATTTATTATAGAGATTTGAAAAAATTCGATGAAATAATGTTAATAGGCTCAGGAAAAGGTGTGACATCTGTTAAATATGTTAAACAAATGAATTGGAAGAGTAAAAATAATTTCGGATATCAAAAAGTGAACAAACATTTGAATTTTTAATCATTATGAGTGATCCAAACAATCCTTGCATATTCTGTAAAATTAATCAGAAAGAATTAATATTTGAAAATGACTACGCATATGCTTCTTCCGATAGTTATCCTGTTTCACAGTTACACTCATTAGTTGTTCCAAAAAGGTGTATAGAAAATTATTTTGAATTAGATGAAAAAGAAATCTTAGCCTGCAATGATCTTATTAAAAAATTAAAAAAAAAAATAATGAAAGAAGATAAATCAGTAGAGGGTTTTAATATAGGAACAAATGCTGGAAAGGTTGCAGGACAATCTATATTTCATTGTCATATACATGTGATTCCAAGAAGGAAAGGGGACGTGGATAATCCACAAGGTGGAGTCAGAAGCGTTATACCTTCAAAGCAACATTATACTCGAAAAATTAAAAAATAATGTTCTTATTGGCAAATAGTGCGCTTTAATCGCTGTTGAACTATTTTTTTAAGTATACTAGTAATAATAAAATTTTTTAAAAATATGTTTACAACCAATCCATTTGCAATTTTAGCCGAAACAATTCCAATGGTAGCAATTCAATCTTTTGTAATCGTTATGGTTGGCCTAGTTATTTTAGGGACGGTATTGGATATGATACATAAAAAAAATGTTAAATATTTTTTCAATAATGCAAAAAAAGCAAAAAAATCAGCCAAAAGAGAGTTGGGAACGAGTGAAAGGTTGGCGGTTATTGGTAAAACAATAATTCATGATATTGGAACTACAGCTGAGCTAGGTTGGGGCAAAAGAAGAATAGCACATGTCCTAGGAATGTATGGAACAATCCTTTTTTGGATTGGTTCTGCTGCAATGATTTTTTTTTATACTGATTCTCAAACTCCAAACGTTTGGCCAATTCTTTGGCATGTTGGAGCAATAATGACTTGCTTGGGTGGATATTGGTTTTGGCTTTTTTTAAGAGTAGATGTTGCGGCTGAAGCAAATTCAGTATTTAGAATAATTACTGCTGATTTATTTGTATTAGCACTCTTAGCTTCTGCTACTTTTGGTTTAATTTGGTCTTACTTACAGTTTAATCAAATGGTTGGATGGGACACTTTATTTCTAGTGCTTTTTGGGGTTTCAAATATAGTTTTATTCGGAGGCGTTTACTGGTCTAAGTTCGCTCACATGTTTTACAAACCTGGAGCAGCGATACAAAAAAATTTAGCTGAAGCTGATGGTTCAAGAGACAATCTTCCCCCACCGGCAGATGCGCCAGAACAGTTTGGGCTTGGCATAAAAAGAGAAGAGCCAAAACACTATTAATATGTTAGAATTTAAAAAGGAGATAAAATAAATGTCAACATTTGTATACATGACTAGGTGCGATGGTTGTGGCCACTGTGTAGATATCTGTCCTTCAGATATCATGCATATAGATAAAAATATTAGAAGAGCAAAAAACATTGAACCAAATTTTTGTTGGGAATGTTACTCTTGCGTAAAAGCTTGTCCTAATCACGCAATAGATGTAAGAGGCTATGCTGACTTTGCTCCGATGGGTCACAGTGTAAGAGTTAGAAGAGAAGAAGAAAAAGGAACGATTTCTTGGAAAATAAAATTTAGAAATGGAACAGAAAAAGATTTTGTATCTCCGATTACAACAAAGCCATGGGGAAAATTCATTCCAAAGCTTGCTGATGGTGACAAACCTAATCAAGGAGAAATTAATTCTCAAATACTTTATAATGAACCTCACGGTTTAAACACTGATAAAGATCTTCCAACTTTAGATAAGAACTCCTTTAAAAAAGGAGTTTATTATTAATGCCTAAGAATAAAACTGTCTTTGAAGATTGTGATGTACTAGTTGTTGGCGGTGGTATGGCCGGTACTGGTGCTACTTTTGAAGCTAGACACTGGGGAAGAAATTTAAAAATCATTTGTGTTGAAAAAGCAAACATTGATAGAAGTGGTGCAGTAGCTCAAGGACTTTATGCAATTAACTGTTACATGGGAATGCAGTGGGGAGAAAACCAGCCTGAAGATCATGTAAGATACGCTAGAAATGATTTAATGGGATTAGTTAGAGAAGACTTAGGTTACGACATGGCAAGACACGTTGACTCAACTGTTCATATGTTTGATGAGTGGGGATTGCCTATGATGAAAAATAAAGAGACAGGCAGATATCAAAGAGAAGGTAAGTGGCAAATAATGATTCACGGTGAAAGTTATAAACCGATTGTTGCTGAGGCTGCAAAAAAGTCAGCCGATAAAATTTACAATAGAATAATGATAACTCATCTTCTTAAGGATGAAGAAAATGAGAACAGAGTCGCTGGAGCAGTTGGTTTTAATATGAGAACTGGTGACTACCATGTATTTAAAGCTAAAGCAGTAATTATAGCTGCTGGTGGTGCATCACATATATTTAAGCCCAGAGCAGTTGGCGAAGGTATGGGAAGAACTTGGTATGCACCATGGAGTAACGGTTCTGCTTACGCATTACCGATAGCAGCTGGTGCTAAGATGACACAAATGGAAAATAGAATTGTACTTTGTAGATTTAAAGATGGTTACGGTCCAGTTGGAGCTTATTTTTTACATTTAAAAACATATACGCAGAATGCAAACGGGGAGAATTATGAAAAGAAATGGTACGACGCTACCAAAAAACTTGTTGGAGAATACATAGATCATCATCCAACCCCGACTTGTTTAAGAAATCATGCATTCATCCAAGAGGTAGCAGCAGGTGGCGGACCAATCCACATGGTAACTAAAGAAGCTTTTCAGGATCCTCATTTAGAAACTGTTGGCTGGGAAAACTTTTTAGGTATGACAGTAGGTCAAGCCGTAGTTTGGGCATCACAAAACATAGATCCAAAATATACTAATCCAGAATTAACAACTTCAGAGCCTTATGTTATGGGTTCACACGCAACATGTTCAGGAGCATGGGTAAGTGGTCCAGAAGACATTGCTCCAGATGATTATTTCTGGGGATATAACAGAATGATGTCTGTAGAAGGTTTATTTGGAGCAGGTGACACTGTTGGAGGAAGTGCTCACAAATTTTCATCAGGTTCTTTCACTGAAGGAAGATTAGCCGCAAAAGCTGCTGTTAAATACATTGAAGATAAAAAAGCCAACAATATTAAGTTAAGTGAGAAACAGTATAACGATTTAAAAGAGGTAATCTATAAACCTCTGGAAAATTATACAGTTGGAAGAAATGAGATAACTGGAGGTACAGTTTCACCAAGTTATATTTCACCTATACAAGGCCTACAAAGACTTCAAAAAATCATGGATGAATATTGTGGTGGTATCACTAATAACTATATGACAAATGATAACCTTCTTAAAAAAGGTTTAGAATTATTAGATTGGCTTCAAGAGGACCTAGAAAATGTAGGGGCCGAGGATTATCACCAGTTGATGAGAGCGTGGGAGTTGAAACATAGAGCTTTAACGTCTCAATGTGTTACTGAACATACTTTATTTAGAGAAGAAACTCGTTGGCCAGGATACTACTATAGAGGCGACCACATGAAATTAGATGATGAAAATTGGCATTGTTTAACAGTATCAAGAAGAGATCCTGAAACAGGTAAGTTCACAATGGAAAAAAAACCTGTTTATCACATAGTTGACGATAAAGAGAAAAAAAAGGCATCTTAAAAGGACTTCAAAAATATGAGCTTCACATCAAAGACTGATGATGAAATTATAAAATTGGCTAATCCAATATGGTCAAATCTTATTAAGTCCTCAAATATGAAAGATTATGGCGGTTTTACTAGGGATTTTTCTTCACAAATGCTCTATGGAGCAAATGAGGTTGAGCTAGGTAAACAATGGGCCAGCAATAAATTAATCTCAAGTTTGACTGATAATTTCCAGGCCTTTGGTTGTTTAAGACGAGGGATGCACGTAACGGTATTGTTTAAACAGACAAGTACTACAGAAGAGGGTGAGTTCTTAGGAAGACTTGTTCTTGGAGAAGAGGGCGGTGCTGTGAAGGTATTTGGGGCAACTATTTTTTAAAAAATTCTTGCAAAGATCCTTATTAAGGTGTACTTGATGAGTATGCTTGAATATTTCCAAAAACACACAAACTCTTTCAAGCACATATTTAACTTAAAAATTATATCAAATATAAACACTAAAATTGCTCTTTATATTGGTTTAGCAGCATACTGGGTAGTAATGTTATCTAGTACTTTTTTTGGATTCTAAATATCAAACAGTTGACTTTAATAATTTTGAGGAATAATTAATCCCAATGGAGTTCTTTCTTCCTATTGCAGAAGTAAATGTAAGCTTACCTTTTATCTTTTTTTTAAGTTTAGTTGTTGGAATTTTATCAGGTTTATTTGGTGTTGGCGGTGGTTTCTTAATGACCCCTTTCTTAATTTTTTTAGGAATTCCACCAGCTTATGCAGTACCAAATGAGGCTAATAATATTTTAGGTACATCTATATCAGGATCTACAACACATTATTTGAAAGGCACTCTTGATTATAAAATGGGTTTAATGATTGTAGTTGGTGGTGCTATGGGAACTATCCTAGGTATTTTAACTTTTACTTATTTTCAAGACATTGGAAAAATTAATATCGTTATTTCACTAGCATATATGTACATACTAGCTATCATCGGAACTATGATGCTGGTTCAAGGTGTTACAGAAATCGATAGAGCCAGAAAAAAAATTATTATTAAAAAAAAATTACACGATCATAATTGGTTACAAGGTTTGCCTTTAAGAATGAGGTTTAAAAAATCTAAACTTTACGAAAGTGCTTTTACTCCAATTATCATGGGATTTATTGTGGGCTACATAGCAGCTATACTTGGTGTTGGTGGAGCTTTTATACTTGTTCCTGCGATGATTTATATTATAGGAATGCCCACTAAATTAATTCCTGGAACTTCTTTATTTGTAACAATATTTATTAGTGCAATAGTTACTATCCTGCATGCGTTTAATTACGGTACGATTGACTTAATATTAGTAACAGTTTTAATTTTAGGTTCTATACTTGGGGTTCAAATAGGCCAAAAGATTGGTGAAAAAGTTGATAGTTCACAGTTTAAAACTATTTTAGCAATGCTTTTGTTATTAGTTGGGATAGCGATAGCATACGATACTTTTTTTGTAGAAGAGGTAATAAAAGAGACATCAAATATCGGATCTAAAACATTAGGACCAATCTCCCAATTTGTAAGAGACTTATCTAAAAATGTTCCAGTTCTTTATGGATTGTTCTCAATTGTTTTAGCTCTTGTATTAGGTGTTGGTGCGGCAATTTTGAGAAGGTTTTTATCAAATCTTAAAAAAAAATTTGTATACACAGCTCCGCCTGCTTCACAAAAGTAGTTTAATTTTATAAAATTGATTATAATGTACTCTAAATGAAAAAATTATTTGTATTATTATTAATTATATTACCTTTCAATTTAGCTGTAGCTGAAAAACAAACAACATTCGATGCTAATGTTTTTAATAAAGCCCAGTCAGATGGAAAGACTGTAGTTGTAAGTTCATGGATAAAATATTGCACATCATGTGCTAGTCAAATGAAAGCATTGAAAGATGTTGAAAAAGATTTTGACAACTTAATTTATCTTACATTTGATGTCACAAATAGAGAGATCGCAAAACAACTAAATATTCAGTTTCAAACTACTCTTGTAATCTATAAGAATAATGAAGAGGTCTATCGAAGTTTAGGTGAATTAAGTAAAGATAAAATTTATAAAGCTATAAACTCTGTAATTTAATTAGGCACTTCTATACAACTTAGTCATTACAAATTCTTTATGACCTAGTGCTTCAGCACAAGTTAGTCTCCCATTTGCAACTTTAATAGTAGATTTAATCAATTCATCACCAGCCTGATCAAGATCCATTTCTCTTGATAATATTTTTGAAACATCGACATCAATATGTTCACTCATAGTTTTCGCTGTTAATGGATTAGCTGTAAGCTTAATCACAGGCTCAATCGGATTGCCAATTATATTTCCTTGACCGGTCGGAAATAAATGAATGTTAAAACCACCAGCAGCTTGAAGAGTGACACACTCAGCAGCAGCTGATGAGGTGTCCATAAAATATAAACCTTTTCCTTTGGTTGGTTCTTCAGCTGGTTCTAGTACGTCTATAAATTTTCTAGAACCTATTTTTTGAAAATTTCCAAAAGCCTTTTCTTCAATTGTTGTGAGTCCTCCTGCAATATTTCCAGCTGTTGGTTGACTTTCTGACAAATCATTCGTTGCTTCCTTTAATATAAAGTCGTTGTATGAACTCCAAGTTTTCATAAATTTATCTTGAGCTTCTTTTGTTTTTCCTCTTTTTGCACATACAGTTTCGGCTCCGGTTAATTCTGATGTTTCACCAAAACATAAATGTACTCCTAATGGTTCAAGTTTATCCATTAAGTTCCCAACCGTTGGATTAGATGCAAGACCTGATGTTGTATCAGACTCTCCACATTTTACTGATATCCACAAATCACTTATAGGACATTCCTCTCTTTGTTTTTCAGATGCCCACATTGAAAATTCTTGAGCTTTTTTTGAAACTTTTGCAATTGTGTCGATATCCCCAACACCCTCTATACTAAAACCCTCAACTGGCTTTCCAGTCTTAGCAATCGCATCAACAATTCTTTTTGTCCATTTAGGCTCAATACCAATTACAATTACTGCAGCTACATTTGGATTTCGTCCCGTTCCAATCATTGTTCTAAAGTGAAGTTCTAAGTCAGCACCAAATTGTAATCTGCCATATGAATGCGGAAGTGCAATTGTCCCCTTAATATTATTGGCCACTGCTTCAGCACATGCATTCGAAATATCATCTACTGGAAGAATAATCACATGATTTCTAGTTCCCGCTCTCCCGTTTTCTCTTTTAAAACCTAAAAAACTTTTTGGAATTTGCATTTTACCACTTTTTCGTTTTTACGTTATGGACGTGAACATGGTCGCCTTTTTTAATAGATTTGACCACCTTTCCTATGTCATGTCCGTATTTAATTATAGTATCGCCTTCTTTAAGATCCTGTAATGCTATTTTATGGCCCAATGGTATTTCAGCTTCAGACTTTACTATAGATGAAGAGTCGTCTTCCATTATCCAGCAGCCACAATCTTGGCCCTTCGTTACTCTTTCTATAACAATTACACCAACATTATCTTTTTTATCGTGTATAATTATATCGGTTTTAGCCATTGTGACGATTTCTTAGTAGAAACTTCCTAAGAATTTATATATTAATCATGCGATTGCAAACAAAATTGTAGAGAATATTTATGACCAAAATGACCACAGAAGAAGCTTTTATTAAAGTTCTTCAAATGCATGGAGTTGAGCACGCATTTGGAATTATTGGTTCTGCTTTTATGCCGATTTCAGATTTATTTCCAAAAGCAGGAATAACTTTTTGGGATGTTGCTCACGAAACTAACGGAGGTCTAATTGCAGATGGTTACACTCGTGCAACTGGAAAAATGTCAATGGTGATTGCTCAGAATGGTCCAGGTATCACAGGTCTAGTTACACCTATTAAAACAGCTTATTGGAACCATACACCTTTATTAGTTGTAACTCCTCAAGCTGCAAACAAAACAATGGGTCAAGGTGGTTTTCAAGAGGTAGAGCAAATGAATTTATTCAAAGACATGGTTTGTTACCAAGAAGAAGTTAGAGACCCATCAAGAATGGCAGAAGTACTAAATAGAGTAATTGAAAAAGCTTTTAGAGGATCGGCACCAGCACAAATAAATATACCAAGAGATTATTGGACGCAAGTTATAGACATCGAACTTCCTCCTATTGTAAGATTTGAAAGACAAGGTGGCGGAAAAGATGCAATTGAAAGAGCTTCAAGTTTACTATCAAAAGCAAAGTTTCCAGTAATTTTATCAGGTGCAGGAGTAGTTATTGGTGGAGCGATAGAAGAATGTAAAAAATTAGCAGAGAAATTAGATGCACCAGTTTGCAATGGTTACCAACACAATGACAGTTTTCCTGGTAGTCATCCACTGGCTGTTGGACCTTTAGGTTACAACGGTTCAAAAGCAGCTATGGAACTTATTTCAAAGGCCGATGTTGTTTTAGCATTAGGAACAAGATTAAATCCTTTTTCAACTTTACCAGGTTATGGAATCGACTATTGGCCTAAAAATGCAACAATAATTCAAGTAGATATGAACCCAGATAGAATAGGTTTAACAAAAAAAGTTACTGTGGGAATATGCGGTGATGCAAAACAAGTTGCACAACAGATTTTAGATAAACTTTCATCTAATGCTGGTAATATAGGTCGAGATGAGAGAAGAAATTTAATTCACAAAACTAAATCCGCTTGGCTACAAACTTTAGCTGGGCTAGATCACGAAGAGGATGATCCAGGAACAGTCTGGAATAAAGAGGCAAGAGAAAGAGATAAAGATAGAATGTCTCCTAGACAAGCGTGGAGAGCAATTCAAGATGCTCTACCAAAAGACGTAATAATTTCGAGTGATATTGGAAACAATTGTGCAATAGGAAATGCTTATCCAACTTTTGAAAAAGGAAGAAAATATTTAGCCCCAGGTTTATTTGGACCGTGTGGTTACGGATTTCCAGCAATCTTAGGTGCAAAAATTGGATGCCCTGATACACCTGTAATTGGTTTTGCTGGTGATGGTGCGTTCGGAATAAGTATGAATGAAATGAGTTCATGTGCTAGGGAAGAATGGCCAGCTATTACCATGGTTATATTCAGAAACTATCAATGGGGTGCTGAAAAAAGAAATTCAATTTTATGGTTTGATGATAACTTTGTTGGAACAGAGCTAGATCCAGAACTGAGTTACGCAAAAGTTGCAAACGCATGTGGTTTAAAAGGTGTTACATGCAAAACAATGGAAGAAACCACCAAAGCCATCAAACAGTCTTGTGAGGATCAAAAAAAAGGAATTACTACTTTCATAGAGGTAATATTAAATCAAGAGCTAGGAGAACCGTTTAGAAGAGATGCAATGAAAAAACCAGTTGAGGTCGCGGGTATACAAAAGAAAGATATGAAACCTCAAAAATCATTAATTTAATTTGAAAAATACAGAAATAAAAATCGGTTCTAATAAAAGTTTTGGAATAGTATTTTTTATAGTTTTTTTATTAATTGCAATTTATCCTTTGATAAATAATGGTGAGTTAAGGATATGGTCCTTAGTTGTTGCGATAATTTTTTTTATTTTAGGATTAGTAAACTCTAAAGTTTTGACACCTTTGAACAAACTTTGGTTTAAGTTTGGATTACTGTTAGGAAAAATAGTATCCCCATTAATAATGGGTTTTATATTTTTTTTTGTAGTCACACCGATCGCTTTTATAATGAGAATAATTGGCAAAGATCTACTTAATTTAAAATTTAATAATAAAAAAACTTATTGGATTGAAAAAACAGATCCAAAAAGTAAAATGAAGAATCAGTTTTAACATGAGTTTTATAAAAGAGTTTTGGGAATTTTTAAAAGTAAGGAAAAAATACTGGCTTTTGCCAATAATATTAGTTCTTGTTTTATTTGGAGGATTAATTGTGTTAACACAAGGTACAGCAGTAGCTCCATTTATTTACACAATTTTTTAAAGTGAAATCAATTTTAGGTATCTCTGCATTTTATCATGATAGCGCAGCTTGTCTTTTAAAAGATGGAGAAATTATCTCAGCAGCTCAAGAAGAGAGATTTACCAGAAAAAAACACGACTCAAGCTACCCCCATCATGCAATAGAATTTGTTTTGAAATACGGAAACCTGAAATTAAGTGAAGTAGACCAAATTGTTTTTTTTGAAAAACCATTTTTAAAATTCGAGAGATTATTGGAAACTTATGTTGCTTTTGCGCCACGCGGTTTTATTTCATTCGCAAAAGCTATGCCATTATGGATCAAAGAAAAACTTTTTCAAAAAAATTTCCTTTTTAATAAACTAAAAGTTCACGACAAAGATTATAAATCAGATCAAAATATTTTTTTTTCTGATCATCACCTTAGTCATGCCGCAAGTGCTTTTTTTCCATCTCCATTTAAAGAGGCAGTGGTTCTAACTGCAGATGGTGTTGGTGAGTGGGCAACTACCACTGTAGCAGTTGGAAAAGAAAACAACTTAGAAATAAAAAAGGAAATTCATTTTCCACATTCCCTTGGACTGCTCTATTCTGCATTCACTTATTACACAGGTTTTAAAGTTAATAGTGGAGAGTATAAGTTAATGGGTTTAGCACCATACGGGAAACCTGTTTATGAAGATAAGATTAAAAAGTTAGTTGATATCAAAGAAGATGGAACTTTTAGATTGGATCAAAAGTATTTTAATTATGCAACTGGGCTTACAATGACCAACGACAAATTTGATGATTTATTTGGTCAAAAACCACGAGATCCTCAAAATGAAAAAATTACTCAATTCCATATGGATATAGCTGCCTCCATTCAAAAAATAACAGAGGAGATAATGATAAAATTAGTTAAATCTTTACATAAAGATTATGGTATTAAAAATTTGTGTTTAGCTGGTGGTGTAGCATTAAATTGTGTAGCTAACGGCAGAATTCTCAAAGAAAATATTTTTAATAATATTTGGATTCAGCCTGCAGCAGGGGATGCAGGAGGCTCTTTAGGGGCAGCATTAGCACTTTGGTATATCGAACAGGGCAATGAAAGAGAAATAAATTCAAATGATGATATGAAAGGTTCTTACTTGGGACCAGAGTTTACGGATGAAGAGATTGAAGAAGAACTTAAATTAATTGGTGCTAATTATGAAAAGGTTAATTATGAGGATTTATTAAACAAAATTTCAGAATTTCTATCAAATGAAAAAGCAATTGGATGGTTTCAGGGGAGAATGGAATTTGGTCCAAGAGCATTGGGTGGCAGATCTATATTAGGTGACCCAAGATCTGACAAGATGCAAAAAAATTTAAATTTAAAAGTAAAATATAGAGAAAGCTTTAGACCTTTTGCTCCATCAGTTTTGAGAGAAGATTTAAAGGATTGGTTTGATATGAATGTTGACAGTCCTTATATGTTACTAGTTGCTAATATTAATTCTGACAAAAAAATTGAAATGACTAATGAGCAAGAAAATCTTTTTGGTATAGATAAACTTAATATCAGAAAATCAGAGATACCGGCTGTTACACATGTGGATTATTCTGCAAGAGTTCAAACAGTAAATAAAAATAATAATAAACGATATTATGATTTAATATCTAAATTTAAGGAAAAAACAGGATGCCCGATTGTTGTAAATACTTCATTTAATGTAAGAGGTGAGCCAATTGTTTGCACACCAACTGATGCATTTAATTGTTTTATGGGAACAGAATTAGATTACCTTGTAATTGGAAATTATATTTTAGATAAAAAAAAACAGAATCCAAAATTAAAAAAAGATTATACAAAGGAATTTGAGCTTGATTAGAGACAAATTTATGCATTTAAAATTTTTTTTTTTCTATTAAAGTAATTTAATGAACTTCTCTAAAAGAAACTTTATAAGAATTTTCAGTCTAAGCACTTTATTTGTTTTAACAAATTTAAAATATTTATTTGCTGCTACAAAAGAAATTATAAATCAAAATCTTACAAGCCAACAAAAAGATATAATGTTTAATCAAGGAACAGAAAGGGCATTTACTAGCTCTTTGTTAAATGAAAAGAGACAAGGCACTTATCATTGTGCCAACTGTGGAGCCCTACTATTTGACTCAACTGCAAAGTATGATAGTGGAACTGGCTGGCCATCTTTTACTGAGTCAGTCCCAGGGGCTTTTAATACAAAAGTAGATTATTCTTTTGGAATGAAAAGAATTGAATATCATTGTGCAAATTGTGGAGCACACCACGGGCACGTATTTGCCGATGGGCCTGGAAAAACTGGTAAAAGATTCTGTAATAACGGGCTATGTTTAATCTTTAAACCATCTGAATAATGTTAGATTATTGTATTATCGGATCTGGTATCTCTGGATCAACAATTGCGCACTATTTAAAAAAAAAATATTCAATCAATGTTCACGATAAAGCAAGAGGTGCTGGTGGCAGAAGTTCTTTTAAGCGATATAAAGGTAAAATAGGCTTTGATCATGGTCTTCAATATTTATCTCCAAGATCAAAGGAATTTAAATCATTTACCAAAAAACTTATTAAAAAAAAGGTTCTCAAACATTGGAGAGGTAATCATGAATTTTTAAATCAGAAGGTCAAAAGAGATAAAAAACACATTAAATTAATTGGTGTCAAAGGAAATAACGATATAAGTAAATTTTTACTTAAAAATATTAATTGTAATTTTCAATCAGAGCTATCTGAGATTAAAAGACAAAAAGATTATTGGCATCTTAGATTTAAAGATAACAAGCACATTTATTCAAAAAATTTAATCTTATCAATTCCTTTCCCACAAGCAAAAAAACTTTCATCTAAGTTTGTTAAAACAAAACTTTTTAAAAATAAGGTTATAATGAATTCAAGTCTCACAGTTTTATTATTGACCAATAAAACAGGAATTAAATCGAGTAGTTTTTTTACCAATGACAAAGTTTTAGGTTGGGTTTCTAAAGAAAATTCAAAAAAAAGATTTAAATATAATAAAGACTTATGGGTACTTCAAAGTACTTTTGAGTATGGAAAAAAACATACCGATAACTACAGAAATAAAAAAAAATTTTACACAAATGTTTTGATTAATAAGTTCAAAAAACTTACAAAAATTAAAATCAGAAAAACATATTTTACCCATATACATGGGTGGAAATATTCATCTAATTCAAAACCTTTAAATGTACAAAGTTATTGGGACAAAAAAATTGGTCTTGGAATTTGCGGTGACTGGTTTGGTGGTCCTAGGCTTGAAAATGGGTGGTTGAGCGCAAAAGACCTTTATAGTAAAATTGAGTAAATTAAATATCCAAAGATTGATAGTTTTTTTGGCACAAACAAACAATTATTCCCAATCAAATCTTGGGAATGATTTGAAAACTTTTAAAATTCCTTCGGACCATTCATTTGTCATTTTTGAAAATTCTTCATCATTTAGATTTAAACATTTTTGTGAGGCAATTTTAAATTGGTCTTTTTTGTATACCACAAAATCAATTGGAGGACCTACAGTTAAATCACTTTTTAAAGTTGAATCCATAGAAATTAGTGCACATCTAGAGGCATCACCCAACTTCACATCTGGCGTTATAACTCTGTCTAAAATTGGTTTTCCATATTTAACTTCCCCAATTACTAAGTAAGGTTTACTGTCTGCAGGTTTTATATAATTTCCTTGTGGGTATACCAAAAATAACTCCATGGGCTGACCTTTTATTTGACCTCCGACAATAAAAGTTGAACCCAGCAATACTGTGTCTGTATTCATTCCTTTCGGAGAGGAATGTTTTAGGTTTAAAGAACCCACATATTTTGCAATTTGATCAAAATCCTCACATGAATTTAGATTTTTCTTTCCAGAATTATCTTTAAGATCTTTTTCTATAGATTTATAAACTGCTTGTGACGTTCCAAGATTTCCTGAAGTTACTATTAATATAGTCCTATCACCAATATCATATGTAAACATTTTTGAATAAATATTTACGTTATCAAAACCAGCATTGGTTCGACTGTCTGATGCTACTATTATGCCCTCTTTTGTTTTAATTCCTATACAGTAAGTCATATTCTATATGTATTATTTAATTAAACGATGTATTTATAATCGATTTATATCATATCTGATATATCTAAAACGCATTTGCATAATAGGTTTAACTATTAAAAGCTGTCAAAATGGTCAATAAATTGTGGAAAAATTATAACGCTAAATATGCTTACGATGGATATTTTACAGAGGATAACAAACTTCGTAAACACGCAACGATAATTTCAAATATTTTAGAAAGATATGGAAAAGAAAAACTTCAAGAAATCGAAAAAAACTGTCAGAGTACTATTAGTGCAAGAGGAATTAATTTTAGAGTATACGCCGCAAATAATAGAGCTGAAGAAAAAAAATGGCCTCTCGATATTATACCAAGAATAATTCCAAGAACTCAATGGAATAAAGTTTCAAGAGGATTACAGCAAAGAGTAAAAGCTCTTAATTTATTTATTGATGATGTTTACAACCAGAAAAAAATATTTAAGGATAATGTTATTCCTAAAGAAATAATTTTTAAATCACCTTATTATGTTAAAGAATGTGAAGGCTTTTCTCCAAAATATAAAGCATGGTCAAATATTTCAGGAGTAGATTTAATAAGAAATAAATCCGGTGACTATTTAGTTCTAGAAGATAACTTAAGAGTTCCTTCAGGTGTATCTTATATGCTTGAGAATAGAATGGTAATGAGAGATGTTTTTCCAGAATTATTTACAAGATATAAAGTTGCTTCCATTAATATTTATACAAATAAGTTATTTAATTGTATGAAAGAGTGTATTCCTAAAAAAACAAAAGACCCTCACATGGTTGTTTTAACTCCTGGCATTTATAATTCTGCATACTTTGAACATTCATATTTAGCTGAACAGATGGGTATTGCCTTAGTAGAAGGAAAAGATCTTTTTGTGGAAAATGATATAGTTTACATGAAGACTGTTAAAGGTCCTTTAAGAGTTGATTGTATATATAGACGTTTGGATGACACTTTTTTGGATCCAAAAGCATTCTATAAAGGATCAGTTATAGGTGTTCCTGGTTTATTCAAAGCCTGGAGAAAAGGAAACGTTGGAATTTTAAATGCCATAGGAACTGGTGTTGCAGATGATAAGGTTGTTTATTCATACGTCAATAAAATGATAGTTTATTATTTAGGAGAACAACCAATTTTAAATCAAGTTCAAACCTATTTATGTCATGACAAGATCCAAATGGATTATGTAATAGATAACATATCAAATTTAGTAGTGAAACCTGCTAATGCATCTGGTGGATATGGAATAATGATTGGTCCAAAGGCACCTCAAAAAGAAAGAGAAGAAGTAATTGCAAAAATAAAAAAGAATCCAAGAGAATTTATAGCTCAACCTTTAGAAATTTTATCTACTGCTCCAACAATTACTAAAAATGATATTGAACCAAGGCATCTTGATCTACGACCATTTGTACTTAGTGGAAAATCTACATATGTAACAACTGGAGGTTTGACAAGAGTTGCATTAAGAAAAGGCAGTACAATTGTAAATAGCTCACAAGGCGGCGGTTCAAAAGATACCTTAATTGTTGATATCTAAGTTTAAGCAAATAAATTCTTAGTCATAAATATTAAATGATTTCAAAAATAGTTATATTTACCGATCTAGATGGAACTTTATTACACAACGAAACATTTAAATTTGAGAATATAAGACAGTACATTCAAAATTTACTGTTTAAAAACATATCAATAATACCTAACTCAAGTAAAACAAAAGCTGAGATCTTAAATTTTTGTAACGAGCTAAAGGAAGAACTTCCTTTTATTGCCGAAAATGGTGCCGCTATATACAAGATGAACTTAATTAATTCAGATTTTCCTGAGAAAATTATACTTAGTAGAGATAAAGATGAAATATTAGATATCTTCTTAAAAAAAATCCCAAAAAAATTTATTTCAAAATGCAGGTTTGTATTAAAACTCAAAAAAGATGAACAGCTTAAAATTTTTGGTTTATCTGAGAAACAGCTAAGTTATGCATCTGACAGAGAATTTTCAGTACCTCTTATATTTAAAGGAAACAAGGCAGAAAAAAATAATTTATTTAGATTAGCCTCTGATATGGGTTTAACAATGCAAGAGGGTGGTCGTGTTATCAATCTTTCTGACAATATTAGCAAGTCTTTTGCAATGAAAAAAGTAAAAAGAATTTTCGAGAAAACTGAAAAACAAGAATTAAAAATAATAGGCGTCGGTGATAATTTTAATGACCTAGATATGCTTAAAAATAGTGACATAGGGTGTTTGGTTTTTAATGAAAAGTTTAAGTTAGATACTTTGAATATAAAAAATTGTTTAGTTTCTAAAAAGCCCGCTCCAGAGGGGTGGGAAGAAGTTGTCAAAATGGCGCTGGAAAAAATTCAATAATGTTATTAAACTAAGATATGGGCGATTTTTCTCAAAACGGTATAATTTCTACTCTTCATGATTTTAAGACTAAATCTACTGATGAAATTGAAAAAGAATTATTAGAATTTTCGAAAGAAAGGAAAATGGAATTGATATTACCATGTCTTTACTCAGAATTAGAAGGAGAAGCCCTCCCAAAAATTGTCAGCGAAATAAGTAAAACAAAATATTTAAATCACATTATTATTGGTTTAGATAAAGCAAACAAAAGTCAGGCAAAAGATGCATGGAAATTTTTTAAAAAACTTAAAACTGATTTTACTATATTATGGAATGATGGACCAAGACTTCAAAAATTAGATGAAGAACTAAAAGAAAAAAGTTTAGCACCAAATCAACCAGGCAAAGGTAGAAATGTTTGGTATTGTTTAGGGATGTCGATTGCAAGAGACACTGCTAGATCTGTTGCTCTTCATGATTGCGATATAAAAACTTATGATAGAAGGATGCTTGCTAAACTTTTCTATCCAGTTGTTAATCCAGTTTTTAATTTTGAATTTTGTAAAGGATTTTACCCTAGAATAGCCAACGAAAAAATGAATGGAAGAGTTGCAAGACTACTTGTTGCGCCATTGTTGATTGCTTTAGAAAAAACAATTGGCAGTAGCGAATATCTACAATTTATGAAGTCATTTAAGTATCCTTTATCTGGTGAATTTTCATTTAGAAGAAATGTTTTACCAGAGTTAAGGATTTCTTCAGATTGGGGCATAGAAGTTGGTGTTTTATCCGAAATGCAGAGAAATTTTTCACCAAACAACATTTGTCAAGTTGATTTAGCAGATACTTACGATCATAAACACCAAGATCTCTCTTTAGATGACGAAACTAAAGGCTTATCCAAAATGTCTATAGATATTATTAAAACGTTTATTAAGAAATTAGCAACACAAGGGAATTCATTTAGTAGAGAAACATTCAGATCTTTGAAGGCAACTTATTATAGATGCGCTTTAGATATGATAGACATTTATAGAAGTGATGCAACAATGAACGGTCTCAAATTTGACTCACATACCGAAGAAAAAGCAGTTGAATTATTTGCTGTAAACATAATGAAAGCAGGAGACGATTTTTATGTAAATCCTATGGATACACCATTTATACCAACATGGAGCAGAGTGAAAAGTGCTATACCAGATTTTCTCACAAAACTAAACAAAGCAGTTAGTGAAGATAACAAAGACAACTCTTAATGTTATCTCAGCAAAGTAAAAAAGATATAAATAGAAAACTAAATTTTATTTACAAATCAATTAAATCAAAAAAGGAGCTTAAAATTTATGCTGATGAAATTTTTCAGGTAATAAA
This sequence comes from uncultured Pelagibacteraceae bacterium, assembly GCA_902610755.1. GTDB lineage: Bacteria > Pseudomonadota > Alphaproteobacteria > Pelagibacterales > Pelagibacteraceae > Pelagibacter. Next base: position 66,398 of record CACLWW010000002.1, read on the forward strand.
TAAATACAATAAACTTAGAAAAAAAGGAAAAAAACTTAATGTGTCAGAAAAAACATCAGCTCTGATTTGTTATGGCGACAGTTTATTAAATGGCAACAAAGAAAAAACAATCAGAATCTTTAGAAAATTTTATAAAAAAAACCTAGATAAGTTTTTTGAAATAATTCACTTTCTCCCTTTCTACCCGTCAAGTAGTGACAGCGGATTTGCAGTAAAAGATCATTATCAAGTAGATAAAAAATTGGGCGATTGGTCTGATATTTATAAACAATCAAAAACGACAAATATAATGGCAGACATTGTAATAAATCATGCGTCTTCAAAAGGTTTATGGTTTAAAAATTTCCTAAGCAATAAATCGCCGGGAAAGGAATACTTCCTGACAGTTAATAAAAAATTTGATATTTCAAGGGTCATTCGTCCAAGAGAAAATATATTGTTAAAAAAAATAAATATATTTAAGAAAAATAATTTTATTTGGAGAACTTTCAGTGATGATCAAATTGATCTCAATTTCAAGAATCCCAAAGTCTTGATTAGATTCATTAAGATTATGATAAATTTATTAAATCATGGAGTGACTATTTTTAGATTAGACGCGATTGCTTATTTGTGGAAAAAAAGTGGGTCCAATTGTGTAAATTTAAAAGAAACCCATGAAATTATCAAATTATTAAGGATTGTTTGCAATTCACTCAAAACAAAACCAATTATTGTTACAGAAACAAACTTACCAGAAAAAGAAAATTTAAGTTACTTTGGAAGAAAAAATAATGAGACTAATTGGATATACAACTTTTCTTTACCTCCACTATTAGTTCACTCATTTCTTTTTGAGGATAGCACTTACTTAAATAGGTGGAGCAAAAATCTCCCTAATACAAAAATTGGTAATAATTATTTAAATTTCATAGCATCTCACGATGGAATTGGCATGAGACCAGTTGAAGGATATTTAAATAAGGAAAAATTACTAAAGTTCCTCAAGCGGTTGAAAAAAAACGGTGGACAAATGTCTTATAGAAAAGTTCAAGGATCATCAAAAAAGGTGTATGAGGCAAATATTACTCTCTTTAATGCATTTCAAAAAACTGACAACGACAAAAAAGGAAGATTTTTCTTAGAAAGATATATATCCGCACATGCTATTATGATTGCTTTTGAAGGTATACCTGCGATTTATTTTAATTCTATATTCGGAACTTCAAATGATGAGTATAAATATATTATTTCAGGTAACAAAAGAGATTTGAATAGGTACAAGTGGAATAAAAAAAGATTAGATAGCTTGTTAAAGAATAAGAGCTCTAAACAAAGTATATTTTACGAAAAAATTATCAATTTACTTACAATTAAGAAAAAAAATAAAGCATTTCATCCAAACGCAAAAAGGGAGAATTTAAATATGGGAAAAAAAATATTTTGTTTCAAAAGAATAAGTTTAGATAAAAGACAGTCAATTTATAATATTACTAATTTATCTTCAAAACATCAAAAATTAAAATTTAATAACAAATTTAGTAAATATAAAAACTTATTGAACAAAAATAGAATTACCCCTAAAACAAAGCTTAAACCATTTGAAACTTTATGGTTATCAAATTAAGGTATATTTAATTTTTAATTAAAACATGTCATCTATTTTTTTAAATGATAACACACACAAGAAAGAGATATTTTTTTTTCTTTTTCTTTACATAACTTTGATAATAAGTTTTTTTCTAGGAGAAAACTCAACAGGGGGAGCTGTAGGTGATTACATAAATCAAAAAGAAGCAAGTGAAGCATTTGCATCTAACTTTTTAAAAACATTAAATGAATATGATGCTTATAGGACAAGACACTCCCCAATTTTCCTAATTTTGCTATCTTTGTTTGAGAAAATAAAATTACCAGATATTTTTATAAGGTTAATCCATCTTCATTTATGTGTTTTCCTGCCATTTATTTTTTATAAATGTTTAAAAATTAAATTTAATGAGATGGATAAAAAATTATTATTTTTTTTATCAAGCCTCATTTTTTTATCACCAACTTTTAGAAGTTTGGCTATTTGGCCAGATAGTAGATTATTTGGTCTTATTTTATTTACACTTAGCATCTATTATTTTCTAAAATTTTATGAAAGTAAAAATTTTAGATTTGCTATTTATAACGTAATTTTTTTAGCTTTGAGTGCTTACATAAGTCCGAACTTTTCTATTTTTTCAATATTTTTTTTTATAAAATTTATCTTGTATTATGGTTTTTTTTCAAAAAAAATTTTATCTATAGTTATAATAAATTTTGTTTTGGCCATACCAGCATTTTACTACATATTTGTTCTTGATGTGAACTTCTTAATAAATACAGGTGCAATTGGTATTGAAGAAAGTCAAAGAATAATTTTCAATAACTTATTTAATGATGTTTTAATTACCTTCTCAATAATTTTTTTTTACTTGATTCCATTTCTTTTTTTTAAAATAATTAAAATTGGTAATATTTTTAATATGAAAAATATTATGTTTTCATTATTCATCTTTACAATTTGTCTATTAAATTTTGATTATAATTATTTTTAT
>CACLWW010000003.1 GCA_902610755.1 uncultured Pelagibacteraceae bacterium
TTGATATTTTCTAATGCTTGTGAAATATTGTCTCTCGATGCAGCAAAACTAAACCTAACATAATTTTGGCAAGTTTCGCCAAAGGCAGATCCAGGAACTATTGCAACTCCCGCTTCATGCATAGCCTTCCTTGCAAATTCAGCACCGTTCATGCCAGTTCCAATTACCTTAGGAAATGCATAAAATGCTCCACCTGGCAAGCTACATTCAACACCTGGTAAATCATTTAACCCTTTATAAATAAGATCTCTCCTTTGAGTGAATTTTTCCATCATTGCATTAATTGAATCATCTGGCCCATCTAATGCTGCAATTCCTGCAAACTGAGCTGCAGCATTAACACATGAAACGCTATTGATTAATAATTTATTTACATGCTCGATTAGGTGTTGAGGCCAAAAACTCCAACCAAGCCTCCAACCTGTCATTGAATAAGCTTTACTCCATCCCTCTAAAACTATCAGTCTTTCTCTTAATTCTGGATAATGGAAAAAAGATGGCATTTCTTTATTATCAAAAATTTGTCTGCTATAAATTTCGTCACTTAATATTGTTACATGAGGATATTTTTTTAAACCATCAGCTAAGAAATCAATATCTTTTTTTTCAACAAAGCTTCCTGTTGGATTATTTGGATTAATTAAGACTAACAATCTAGTCTTGTCAGTAATTAAAGATAATATTTTATCTGGGTTGAATTTTAAATCTTTATCCTCTGTTAAATCATAAGGTACAGATGTTGAGCCAGTATAATTTATCATCGACTCATATATTGGGAACGCAGGTGTAGGATGTATTATTTCTGCTCCAGGTTCACCAAAACATTGTATAGCATAGCTCATAGTAGGTTTTCCACCCGGCATTATGAGAATTCTGTTAAAATCAATATCAACATTGTAACGTCTTTTTATCCATCTAGTGACTGCCTGACGACATTCAGGAATACCATTAGACATTACATAACCATGATGTCCATCATCAAGTGCTTTCTTAGCTGCTTCAACAACATGTTTTGGAGTTTTAAAATCTGGTTGACCTAGTCCTAAATGGATCATGGGTTTACCTTGGGCCTCTAATTTTTTTGCCTCTGCAAGTACAGTAAATGCAGACTCAGTTCCTAACCTATCTAAACTTCTAGCTAGTTTCATAAAATTATTTTATTAATTAAATTCAAACTATTCAACTCTTTATCTTCTGAATCTTAAATTGCCTCTATTCAGATCTGAAATTTTTGTACATCCCATTAATTTCATATTTCTTTGTAATTCAGCTTTATATTGTCCTAAAGCCCTTTCAACACCTGCTTGACCAGCTGCAGCTAAAGCGTAAAGATATAATCTTCCTCCTGCACAAGCTTTAGCACCAAGAGATAATGCTTTTAACATATGTGTTCCCCTTTGAAATCCACCCTCGCAGATAACATCTAATTTGTCTCCAACCGCATCCACTATTTCGGCAAGTTGATCAAAAGGAGATCTAGAGCCATCAAGTTGTCTTCCACCATGATTTGAAACCATTATTCCTGTGCATCCAATATCAACAGCTTTTTTAGCATCCTCAACACTCATAATACCTTTTAGTGCAAAATGGCCTCCCCATTGAGAGCAAAGTTTCTCTGCATCTTTCCAATTCATAGATTGGTCTAACATGGTAGAAAAATAATTTCCGATAGAAGAATTGGTACTTGTTCCCTCCTTCACAAAATCTTGAAGATGTGGTAGTTCAAATTTACCTTTTGTTAAGTAATTAATTCCCCACATTGGTTTAGTAGCAAAACTAAATAAACTTGATAATGTTAACTTAGGAGGCGATGTAAAACCAGTTCTCAAATCTCTTTCACGATTTCCTCCAGTAATAGTATCGACTGTTAATGCCATGACATCAAATTTTGCAGCTTTTGCTCTTTCCAAACAAGAAGTATTTAATCCTCTATCTTTATGAAAATAAAATTGAAACATCTTAGGAGTATCTATCATTGATGATATTTCCTCTACACTTACTGTTGCTAGGGCTGAAACTCCAAACATTGTATTAAATTTTTGGGCTGCTTTTCCAACCGCTCTTTCCCCATCATAGTGAAAAAGTCTTTGAAGCGCTGTGGGTGAACAGTAAAAAGGTAGATCAAGTTTTTTTCCAAATATAGTTGTTGATAAATCAACATTCTCAACACCTCTTAAAACATTTGGAACTAAATCAACATCATCAAATGCACTTGTGTTTCTAGCATAAGTAATTTCATCATCCGCTGCCCCATCAATATAATGAAATATCGGTGATGGAAGTTTTTTCTTAGCTAGTTTTCTAAAATCTTGAAAATTATGACAATTTGAAAGTCTCATGGATACAGTTTAGAAACTTTTCATAAAATTGAACATATAACTATTTGCCCCAGGATTTTTATCACCTAAACCCGCATTAGATACATGATTATACGAGTAACCTAATTTAGAACCGGGTAAAAGCTCAAAAGATAATTGCACTTCAGTCTTAAATTCTAATGGAGAACCTAAATCTTTTCCATCCCCTGTAGTATAATAACCTGGTGAGAAGCTCGGAGTTAAATTCAATTTACCTATTTCATACTCTGCTTGGACTCCTGTATAAAGATAAGTTGCGGAGTCTGCAGTCATCATAAATCCAGTGATTGGGCTAATCTTTCCTAAAAAAGTATCCTTGAATAAATCCTTATTGGAATGTTGAATACCAAATAGTTCAGAATTTTTTCCTTCGTGACTGTAATCAAAAACCCCCGAGAAAAAATTAAATTGATGACTATCAGAAGGTTTTAATTCTTCAGCATTAACATTCTTTGTTAGCACAACAAGCATTAAAATAACCATTAAATTTTTTATAATATTAGTTTTCATAGTCTTTTTTAAAAATTCTATTTGCTATTATGGCACCTCCAATTAAAAATAACAATAAGGGCAAAGTCCATAATAAGAGGGTATTTTTTGATATACCTGGGTCATATACTATCCATTGACCATATTTTTCAATAAGAGATGAAAATATTTCATCATTGGTTTTCCCGTTCTCTAATTCGCCTTTTATATATTTTTTCATACTTTCAGCAAAATCTGAGTTAGACTCGTGAATTGTTTGACCCTGGCAAATTAAACATCTCAGATTTTTAGTAATGTTAATAGTTTGCTCTTCAGAAAAAGTTGATGCCATAGCGATATTTTTTAAATTAAAAGAAATTAAAATAAAAATTATTAAAATTTTAATTGTTAGAAATATTTTTGATTTCATAAACATCCTCGTCATTTAATGGTCCTATATATTTTTTCAACACTTCATTTTCCTCATTAATTAAAAATGTTTCTGGAACTCCGTAAGCACCAAAATTAATTGATATCGTTCCCTGTTTATCAATAAAGATTTGGTCAAATGGATTTCCATATAATTTTAAAAAGTTTAATGCATTTTTCTTATTATCTTTATAATTTATTCCAATCATCATAACAGGAGTATTTTTTTTCAGTTCTAAAAGATATTCACTTTCATCCTTACAAGGTTCACACCACGAAGACCAAATATTTATCAAATAAAAATTTTTTCCTGTAAGCACTTCGTTAAAATTTATTTGCTTTTCTTCAATTAATCCTACAACTTCAAAATCAGTAAATATTTGATTTTCACTCATTTTCGGGGAATAAATTTTTTCTTTTTGAAGTGCAAATTTAAAAACAAAAAATAATATTATTAAAAGAATTAATATGATTAAACTAAATATTGACTTCTTTATTTTTTCTAAAAATTGCAAACATCCCTCCTAGCATAATTATTAAAGTTGAAATCCAGATCCAAATCATAAAAGGCTTATGTTGATACCTTACGTTAAAAAAATTTTGATCTTTAATTATGTTAATTGTAATAAATCGGTCTTTAAATAATGTTGTTTTTATTGATGCTTCGCTAGTAGCCATTTCTGGTTCATTATAAATTCTAATTTCAGGTTGAAGATTAATAATTGTATTTTTGGCATCAAGTATTTCAAAAAAACCAACAATAGACTCATAATTTTTTTCTTTTTCTATTGCGATTTTTTTAAAAATTATCTTTTCATTTTTTAGAGTAAAACTCTCACCAACTTGAATATTTTTAACTATCTCTCTTGATGAAAAACTATTTAATAATATTGATATTAAAAGTAATGAAAATCCAGTATGTGAAAATATTTGTGCAAAGTTTTTTGTTTTGTATCTAAATTGGTCTAAGCTTTTGAGAAGCAAATAAAAAAACCCGATAAACAACAAAAGAATAAATATATTTTTTTCTCCGATAAAATAAACAGTAAAGAAAGATAAAACCATTGTAAATACGATTACAAAAAAACTTTTAGCTCCAAACTTAAAGTTTGTTTTAATCCATTTCATGCTAGGGCCAATAGACATAAAAAGAACGAATGGAATCAGGAAAGGTAAAATAAGTTTATTATAAAATGGTGGCCCTACCGAAATTTGCTCGTCTAATATTACATCAAGAAATATCGGGTAAATCGTACCAATTAAAACAACACTTAAGAAATATAGTATAAACCAATTATTAATTAAAACTGCAGTTTCTTTACTTAATGTAAAAATTTCACTTTTTTGAGTAAAGTTTTTATTTTCATAAATTATAAATATTACAAAAGATAATAAAACTAAGACTAATAAAAATGTTAATATATAAATTCCTCTAGATGGGTCATTCGCGAAAGTATGAACTGAATTTAAAATTCCGGATCTTACTAAGAAAGTTCCAACCATACTCAGTGCAAAGGTGATTATACATAAAACAATTGTCCATTTTTTAAAAAGCTCTCTTTTTTCTAAAGTTACAATACAGTGAAGTAATGCAGTTAAACTTAACCATGGCATTAAAGATACATTTTCAACTGGGTCCCAAAACCAAAAGCCACCCCATCCAAGTTCATAATATGCCCAAATCGAACCTAATAGAATTCCGCCTGTTAGAAAAATCCAAGAAAATAAAATCCAAAATTTTATATTTTTAGCCCAGTTTTTGTTCACATAATTTGAAATCATAGAAGCTAATGCAGCAGAAAAAATTATCGATGTTCCAACATAACCTAAATATAAAATTGGAGGGTGAATACCTAATGCAGGATCTTGTAAAATTGGATTAAGTCCGAGTCCTTCTTTTTGAACTGGAAAAATTTCATTAAAAGGATTTGATGTTTTTAAAACAAAGACGAAAAAACCAATTACAATAATTTGATGAAATAATGTGGTTAATAATCTGTAATTGTTTGGTTCATTTCTAGATTTAAAAATAAATCCTAACAATACTCCAGTTAGAACCAATAACCATAAAAGTAAACTACCTTCATGATTTCCCCAGGTACCTGTAATTTTATAAAACAGAGGTTTTGTTGTATGAGAGTTGTTATAGACTGTCTCGTTGCTAAAATCTGAAATTATAAAAGAATAAATTAAAGAAATAAAAGAGATGAAAACAAAAAAAAACTGAAAACCAATTAAACCGGTTGTTTTATCAGAAATAACTAGGTTGTTTTTTTTTAATTGAATTGAGGAATTAAAAAAAATAAATATTGATGTCAACAAACCAAAAATTAATGAATAGTATCCTAATTGCGAAATAATCAATTTATTCTCCTAAAGATTTTTTAACTTCTGGTGGCATATAATTTTCATCATGCTTAGCTAAAATTTTATCCGCAACCAGAAATTTTTTATCATTTAGAAATCCTTCTGCTACAACTCCCTTTTCTTCTTCAAATAAATTTGGAACTGTTCCAGAAAAAGTTACATATAACTCATTTTTAAAATCAGTAATTATGAAGTTGATTTTGTTATTGTTCATCATCACTGAGTCTTTTTTTACCATACCTCCAACTCTAATTTTTTTGTTCGAAATTTCTGACAAAAGATTAATTTCGCTTGGAGATTTAAAATATACGACATTATCTTTTAAAACTTTAAGAACTGTAAAGGTTGTAAGTGCTATTAATGTTAAAAATACGACAATAAATACAAATCTTAACTTAACTTTTTTGCTGTACATTAATTATAATTAGATTTTTTGTGCAGCGTTATTTGAAACTAATACCTGGTTAGTTCTCTGTTTGTAGGCCTCTTTGTATTTAATTTTTTCTAAATAATTAAATTTTAATTCAAATTTTTTATTTTCTTTTACTAATTGTCGATTGATTATTATATATAGTGTAAAAAAATTAATTAGCGTAAATGCAAACGCCAACCATACAAACAATCCATAACCATTCATTAATAATAATTCTATCACAATCTATCTAATCCTTTAGTCTTAATCTTTATCAATTCTATATTATATTTCATTAAAAAAATTAATACTGAGAATAGAGCAAATGCCGCAGTCATAAGCAATAATGGTGTCAACATCGAGGAATGAATTGTAGTTTCAGAAAGAATTTTGACTGAAGACGGTTGGTGAAGACTCGCCCACCAATCTACAGAAAATTTAATTATAGGCACATTTACAAAACCAGTAATGGCCACTAAACTCGAAATTTTTGTAGCTTTATCATTTTCAAATAATCTCCACGATGCAATATAAAGAATATAAAACAAAAACAGCACTAACATTGAAGTAATTCTAGGATCCCAAGCCCACCATGTTCCCCATGTCGGTTTACCCCAAATAGAACCTGTGACTAAAGCAATGAGGTTAAAAACTAAACCTGATGGTGCAAAACTTTTTGCAATGATTACAAAATTTTTATTTTTAAAAATGAAAATACCTAATGATAGTAAAGCTATGAACGAAAATATTCCTAAAGAAATCCAAGCTGCTGGTACATGAACGTACATAATTCTCACTGCATCGCTTTGAAGATAATCCTCTGGAGATAAAAATAAAGCCTCTAAAAGACCCAGGGTAAGAAAAATAACGAATAGTGAGAATACAATTATTCTCGTCGATTTCGAAAGTGAAATTATTTTTAATATTTCAAAAATTTTGTTCAGCATTTTGTAATTAAAAATATTTTATTATAAAGAAATTAACTGATCAAGAACGTTGAGGGAGATAATGTTGGGAAATATTTAACATCCTTGATCAGTAATTAAAATATAGACCAAAGGTATGTCTAAGATTTGAGAGAATTGTGTTTAAATGATGACCCTGCTAATTAATTTGATTGTTTGAAGTATGAAGAGCCTTTTTTTCCAGAAAATATCTCATTAATTAATGGATGTTTAATTGGTTCTTTTGAATCGTCTTTAAGAAGATTTTGTTCAGAGACATATGCTTCGTAAGTAACATCCTCATTTTCAGCTAACAGGTGATAAAATGGTTGGTCTTTTCTAGGTCTTACATTTTTGGGTATAGACTCATACCATTCTTCAGAATTATTAAACTCAAAGTCTACATCGTAAATTACACCTCTGAAATCAAAGTGCTTGTGCTTTACAACGTCACCGATTGAAAATTTTGCTTTTTGAACGCTCACATCAAATAATATGGGTATTTGAAATAAAAAATCAATAAAAAAATTATTAAAAGTTTATAAATCTGATAATATTAAGTTGTGAATAAGTCGCTAATAAAATTTTTAACAGACTTTGGTCCATTAGTAATTTTCTTTTACTTTTACTATAATTCTGGAAAAGATCTTCAAGTAGCTATACCACCTCTTATAGTTGCGACAATAATTTCTATTTTGGTTGTTTGGTTTTTTGAAAATAAAATTCCTATGGTGCCCCTCGCGGGAGGTATTCTTATAAGTCTCTTTGGAGGACTAACTATCTACTTTAACAACCCAATTTTCATTTATATGAAACCAACGATTATTAATATTTTGTTTGGTTTAACACTTTTCTTTGGAAAATATTTTACCAAGGAGCCTCTTTTAAAATTAATTTTAGGAAAATCACTACCTATAAATGATGAAGGATGGAGTATTTTAAATTTTAGATGGATATGGTTTTTCTTTGGCTTGGCAATTTTAAACGAACTTATATGGCGAACACAAACTGAGGAATTTTGGGTGAATTTTAAAGTATGGGGTATGCTACCAATTACTTTTATTTTTACAGCTTTTCAAATTCCATTAATTAAAAAGTATTCACAAAATGAATAGAAATTTAAAATTAGTAATTAACAACTCGATTAAAAAATATGAAGAAAAATTTTTTTTTGAAAAAAGTGAGCTTAAGATAATTTTAAACTTATACGCAAAAATGGTTTCAAACGGATCTTGGAAAGATTATGGTCTTAACATCTCAAACAAACAAGTGAGTTTTAGTGTTTTTAAAAATGCTGCTGAAAACGCAATTTATAATATTTGTAAAAATTTCAAACCAAATAGCAAAAATTTAAAGTACTGTATTACTGATAGCAGGGGTCGTATATTAAAAAATTCACACGATCTTGAAAATTTGATTAATAAAATAAATTGGAAAAAACTTTAATTATCTTCTTTGACCAAAAAGTCTTAGAAGCATGATGAATAGATTTATAAAGTCTAAGTAAAGTGTTAATGCACCCATTATAGCTTTTTTACCAGATATCTCGACAGTATCTGAAGCTGAATACATATTTTTAATTTTTTGTGTGTCATATGCAGTCAGACCGACAAAAATTAAAACACCTAATATTGAAATTACAAAATACATCATTGCAGATTTTAAAAAAATATTTACTAGTGAAGCAATTATAATTCCTATCAATCCCATCATTAAAAATGAACCAAACTTAGTTAAGTCTCTTTTAGTTGTGTAACCGTAAATACTCATAGCTCCAAAAGTTGCTGATGTAATAAAAAATACTCTCGCAACACTTACTCCTGTGTAAACTAAAAGTATCCATGATAATGATAATCCCATCAAAGAAGCAAATATCCAGAAAACAGTTTGTGCTTTAGCTGCTGACATTTTGTTAATGCCAAAACTCATGTAAAAAACTATTGCTAAAGGTGCTAACATAATTACCCATTTTAAACCTGAAAAGAAAATTGCATTACCGAAACTTGTAAATGAAGCAATCGTTCCTGCAGAATCTGTGACTACAGACATTTTAAATGAAATTAATGAAATTATTCCAGTTAAAAGCACTCCAGTCGCCATGTAGTTATACACTTTCAACATATAAGCTCTTAAACCGGCATCCCAAACTGCACTTTTTGCAGATGTTGCTTGGAAGATGTTTTGTCTGTTAAAATCCATGATTTGAATATATTAATTTTAAAAAAATTTTCAATGGTCTAAAGGTATCAAAATATAATATTTTTATGAATTATAAGAAGCTAGGCAGCACAGACGTCGATGTGAGTACAATTTGTCTCGGAACCATGACTTGGGGAGAGCAAAACTCAAAGGCAGATGGTTTTGAGCAAATGGATTATGCAATTGATAATGGGGTGAATTTTTGGGACACAGCAGAAATCTATGCAATACCCATGAGAGAAGAAACTTATGGTGAGACTGAAAACATCATAGGTGAATGGTTCAAAAAAACAAAAAAGAGAGACAAGGTCATTTTAGCTACAAAAGTTTCGGGCCCTACTAGCAAGGAATATATAAGGGGTGGTGGATGTAGTTATGATAAAGAAAGTATGTCAGAGGCATTAGAGAAAAGTTTGAAAAGAATGCAAACTGATTATATCGATTTATATCAATTACATTGGCCTGAAAGAAATACTAATTTTTTTGGTCAACAAGGATATGAACACGACTCAAATGAAAAAAATTGGATTGCTTTTGAAGAAATTTTAGAAACTTTGAAAAAGTTTGTAGACGCAGGGAAAATTCGATATGTAGGTCTATCAAATGAAACTGCATGGGGTTTAGCAAAATGTCTTGAGCTATCAAAGTTAAAAAATTTACCCAAGATGATGGCTGTTCAAAATCCTTACAATTTACTCAATAGAACTTATGAAGTTGGTCTTGCCGAAATCTCAGTTAGAGAGCAAAGTGGTTTGTTAGCTTATTCTCCGTTAGCTTTTGGTTATCTCACAGGAAAATATAGAAATAATAATATGCCAAAAGGTTCAAGGATTGATCTTTTTAAAGATTTCACTCGCTACAATAATGAAAATAGTATTAAAGCTATTGAGGAATATTACAAAATTTCTCAAAAATTTAATTTGGATTTTGCTCAAATGTCCATAAAATTTTGTGAAATACAGCCTTTTGTTACAAGTGTAATAATTGGTGCTACGACTATGCAACAGTTGAAAACAAATGTAGAAAGTGTAAATGTAAAATTAAATAATGAAATTATAAATGAAATTAACGAAATTCAAAAAAAATATCCAAACCCATGTCCTTAATAAATAAAATTACAGTATTATTATTTTGTCTTTTAATTGTCTCTGAAGCCTCAGCTCAGGAAATAAAAAAAGTTGGCAAATTTAAAGACTGGGAAACAATAGTAGTTACTGATGGAGAAAAGAAACTATGTTTTGCTCAATCAAAACCAGTTTTACAATCACCAAAAAAAAATCCGAGGGAAGCAAGATTATTTATTAGTTTTAGACCAGCTGATAAAATTAAAGATGAAGTAAGTATCACGTCTGGTTACCAATATAACACCCAAAATTCAATTACGGCTAAATCTGGAAAAAATAAAATTAAGTTTGATGTTAAAAAAGAAAATTTTGCTTGGATAGGCGACACGGGTTTAGAAAGAAAGATGGTTAGTGTTATGAAAAAGGGATCAAGAATTATGATCACGGGCTATAATCAATCAGGATCTCAAACAATTGACCACTATTCTTTAATGGGTTTCACAAAGGCTTACAATACTGCGAAAAAAAGCTGCGCTTAATATCTTAAATGAAAAAAAACAAAAAAATTGTTTTAGCCTACTCAGGCGGACTTGATACATCTATAATTCTAAAGTGGTTACAAGAAAACTATGAAAGTGAAGTAATTGCATACACAGCAGACATTGGTCAAGAAATGGATCGAAAGAAAATTGTTAAAAACGCAAAAAAACTTGGTGTTAAAAAAATAATAATTAATAATTTAAAAAACCATTTCGTAAAAGAATACGTCTTTCCAATGATTAGAGGTCATGCAATTTATGAAGGAGTTTATCTTCTTGGAACATCAATTGCGAGACCATTAATTGCAAAAGATCAAATTAAAGTTGCTAAAAAGTTTAAAGCCTTTGCTGTTTCGCATGGGTCAACCGGAAAAGGTAATGATCAAGTTAGATTTGAACTTGGATATCATTACTTTGCTCCAGAAATAAAAGTAATAGCTCCTTGGAGAATTTGGAAATTAAAATCAAGAACTGATTTAATTAATTATGCAAAAAAACATAACATCCCAATTCCAAAAGATAAAAAAGGTGCACCGCCTTTTTCAGTAGATGACAATTTATTTCATACATCCACTGAAGGTAAAGTTTTAGAAAATCCAAAAAATTCAGCCCCTGAGTTCATATTTCAAAGAACAACTTCACCGGAAAAGGCACCTAATAAACCTACTTATGTTTCTATTGGTTTCAAAAACAGTGATCCAGTTAGTATTAATGGAAAAAAATTAAATCCAGAAAAGCTTTTAGAAAAACTAAATCAGCTCGGTGGAAAAAATGGAGTTGGTAGAGTTGATTTAGTTGAAAATAGATTTATAGGAATTAAATCAAGAGGTGTTTATGAAACGCCAGGCGGGACATTACTTTTAATCGCTCATAGAGCAATGGAATCTGTAACACTAGATAAAGATACTATGCATAAAAAAGACTCGATAATGCCAAGATATGCAGAATTAATTTATAACGGTTATTGGTTCTCAAAAGAAAGATTTAGATTGCAAAAAATAGTAGACCTAAAAAAAAATAAGGTTAATGGAAGTGTTAAACTAAAACTTTATAAAGGGAATGTTATAATTCAATCAAGAATGACAAAAAGCAGTGCTTACTCGATGAAAAAAGTTTCTTTTGAAGAAAATAAAACTTTTAACAAATCAAATGTTGAAAGATTTATAAATTTCCATAAAAAAAAATTAAAATAAAAGTATGAATTTCGAAGCATCCAGAGCGAAAGCTATTGATAAATTAAATAGTTTTATAGAAAAAAATCTTTCGGATTATTCAAGGTTGAGAAACTTTGATTTTGGACCTGATAAAAGAGATAACGTCTCGTGCTTATCGCCCTATGTTACTCATGGGGTTCTTAATGAAATTGAAATTATTAAAAAATCGCTAGCGAAGTTTTCCTTTTCAAAAAATGAAAAGTTTATACAGGAGGTTCTTTGGAGAACTTATTGGAAAGGTTGGCTTGAGTTAAGACCAAACGTATGGACCGATTATTTGGTAAGCTTAAGAAGTATAAGAGAAAAATTTAAAAATAGTAAAGAATACTTGAATGCGATAGAGGGAAATACTAACATCGAATGCTTTAATGAATGGGTAAAAGAATTAAAGGAAAATAATTATCTTCATAATCACACGAGAATGTGGTTTGCAAGTATCTGGATATTCACGTTGGATTTACCTTGGCAATTAGGTGCGGAATTTTTTATGCAACATCTCTATGATGGTGATGCTGCATCAAATACACTTGGATGGAGATGGGTTGCCGGATTACAAACTCAAGGAAAACATTATTTAGCAAGTGAATGGAATATCAAAAAATTTACTAATAATAGATTCAACAATATTAAATTGAATGAAAACGCACCACCTAAAGTTTCTGAAAATAGATACTCAATTGTAAAACAAAATTTTGCTAATCCTCAAGATATCGATTCTGATAATTTATTAATTTTTGAAAATAACCTATCTTTTGAAATCACTGATTTTAAAGATTTTAAATTTAAAAAGATTTATTTGGTATCAAACAAAAATGAAAACAGGTCCATCAAATTAAGTGATAAAGTAATCGAATTTAAATTCCTTTTAATAAAAGACCAAGAACAAAGAATAAAGAATCAATCAATTGAGTGTGAGATCATAGATATAAGTGAGGTCAAAAAAATTGATGAAAATATTATTGGTTTATATCCAACAGTAGGTGAAAATTTAGATTATTTAAATTCGAATGATATTACGATTGATTTTTTATATAGAAAGCTTGATCAGTATTCCTGGCAATATTGTAATAAAGGTTTTTTTAATTTTAAAAATTATATTCCAAAAATTATTACAATGTTCACTTAGATGAACATCTTTTTGAACAATATTTAACTTTATCCCAATTTAATCTCCATTTTTTTCTCCATTTGAACGGTCTTTGACAAACTGGGCAAATTTTAGTTGGAAGGTTTTGTTTCTTCATTAAGTTGATGTTTATTTTTAAGAAAAAGAAAAAACGCAACGAATTCGTAAAGATAATGAAATATTATAAATAAAGGTTTGAAACCAAATATTTTAGCTAAAAATTTATATTTTGGAATTTTAGACCAAATAATAACAAATGCTTTTGCACCACCTATTACTTCACCATTGTCAATAACATGTAATCTTCTTAAAAGTTCTGCTTGAGATTTTGAGGTAATATTAATTGCTTCTTGATTATTTGTAATATCAATCCACTCCAAATTATTATCAGAGTTTTTTTTATAATGATCAATTTCCATCTTGCAGATGTTGCATGAATTGTTAAAAAAAACCTTTACTTTCATTTTTAATACTCTCCAGTAAACACTTTATTGATGACTTTTACAGGAATTCTGTAACCAGGAAATGATGCTACATCGCCTAACATTACTGTTTTTGGATTCCAGCCAAAACAAAAAATTATGAACAAAATAACAAACATTTTCCCTTTTATTTTACACAAAAAATTTTGTTTTAGTAATGTTGTATTAAGACTTATTTTTTTATTTTTGAACAAACTAAATAGTATTAATGCAGAGATTACATAAGAAATATTTACCCATCTGCCCCAGTCATAACCCATGGCAAACAATAAAATTACTGGAGAAATAGCAATGCAGAAAGGCATCAAAAGATTTTTAAAATTCTGTAAAAAAAATAATTTTTTGTTTTTTGTGGTACAGTTTTTAAGTAATAGAGATATTGGATAAAACCCAATTAGAACTATTAATAAATATCTTACTACTACTTCAAACGAATATTTACCTGCATTACCTTGAAATTGTTGAAGTATGGTTGATTTAGAATTTAACAATCCACAGGACATATAACATGACTCACCAAATTCATTTTTTAACACTGATGCCATAACCTTCCATTCATTTTCACTTAAAGGATTGGTTGCTATGTAGATTGATAATAAAATTCCTGGAGTCATAAATGATATTAATTTAACAAAATTTAAATTAAACTTTTCAATTTTACTCTCAATAATTAAGTATAAAAATATGAGAGGGAAAAAAAATATTATTGGCTCCCAAACTAAAACTGAAAAAAAAGAAAACAAAATTAATGAAAAATTTTTCAGTTTATGTTGAGTAGGAATAAGCAAATAAATTAAAAAAAAAGTAAAAACAATAATTTCTTTTCTTGCAAGTACCTCAATTTCGGCAACAGGATATAAAATAAATATCGGAGTGAATATAGATAGATTAATAATTTTATTAGTTTTCAAATTTTTAAGTAAATGCCACAATAGAAGAAAATAAGATGTACAAAAAAAAGACTGGGATAAAAATATTGTCCATCTTAAATCGAAATCAAAAAATCTTGACAAAAGAACCATTCCTTGGCCTGTGAAGCCTCTTCTTGTAAAGCCGCCTTCGTAATTGATTAACCATTCAGAGATAGTAGAGTCATTTCCAACCTGATGTTTAAAATATAAAAAAAAATATGAAAAAAGTAATAATATTGTTAAGTAAAAAAAAATATATTGATTATTAATTTCTTTTTTCATTAAGATAATATTTTATTAAAGTATGTATAAGTTTTTTACCATAAATTTTAGATTTTCTGTTGATGTTATTTCTATTTAAACAAGGTATGTGATTCGAATGTTTAAGTCTAAAGTCTTTTTTTCGTAATAAGTTTTTTTTGTAAGACACAAATTTTTTAAAATCCAAATTAAAATATTTAAAAGCAAAATTAATCATTTTTTTTGCAGTATAAGGCTTGCCATTAGACAAAATGAAATCTTGTGGATTTTTTCTGACAAAATATGTTAAATATTTGACTTGTTCTTCACACCAATTCCACTCTCTCGAAATATCTAAATTTCCAAAAGCAGTTTTTGAATTAAACTTGTAAGCATTTATCGCCGCTATACAAATTTTTGGAATTAGGTAATCTCTTTTCCTTAAAAAAGACTCAGTATTAAAAATAATTGCATTGTAAGCCTTAATCTTTTTTTTTTCTCTAAAATATTTTGTTTTATTAAAGGACATCAATTTAGCTTTACCATAGGGACTTATAGGGTTTTTTTTTGATTTTAAGTTTATTCTTTTTTTAGTCTCTGAAAATATTTCACTAGAAGTGGCATTTATAAATTTACAATCAACTCTTTCGTTTTGAATGACTTCCAAAAAATTTTTACAACCATCATAATTACTACTAAATGTAATTTTTTCTTTTTTGAAAGATACTTTTGGTGAACTTTGGCTTGCAAAGTAGAATATCAATTTTGGATCATATTTAAAAATGAGTTTTTTAATTTCTTTCTTGTTGAGAACATTCAATTTTGTCAAAAATAAATTTTTATTTTTAAAGGGTATCTTTTTTTTTGCTATATTTATGTTTCTTGTTGTAATGATTGTTTTATATCCTTTTTTTATTAAAAATTGCGATAGATAAACCCCAAATTGACCTGAACCACCAGCAATAATTGAAATTTTATCTTTCATAGATATAAATTATTACAATGAGTAACAATAAAAGAATATTAGTATTTTCAGCAACTTACAATGAAATAGAGAATATTAGAGAACTGATAAGTGGTATACAAAAAAATCTACCTAATAGTTCAATTCTAATTATCGATGATAATTCACCGGACAAAACACAAGAAGTTATCAAAGAATTAAAAAAAAACCATAATAGTCTATTTCTCATAGAGCGAGAGAGAAAACTAGGTTTAGACTCAGCTCATAAAAATGCTTTTAGATACGCGATTGAAAATAATTTTGATTACTTAATCACTATGGATGCAGATTTATCTCATGATCCTAAGGAGCTACCTAAATTTGTAAAAAATTTAAATAATTTTCCTTTTGTAATAGGCTCAAGGTATACAAATGGAGGGAAGTGCTTAATGAAAGGTTCCAGATTAATTATGAGCAAACTTGGAAATAAATTAATAAAGATCGTATCTGGAATAAAATCCAATGAGTTCACAACCTCATATAGAGGCTTTGATACTAAAAACTTGAAAAGTTTTGACCTAAATAACGTAAAAACTAAAGGGTATAGCTTTTTTATGGGAACATTATTTGAATTAGAAAAAAATAATATTGAGATAAAAGAAATACCAATTACATTTCATGATAGAAAAAAAGGCGTTTCGAAAATTCCTAGAATTGAAATATTTAGAACTTTAAAAAATTTATTTTTTTTAACTTTAAATAACAAGTTATTTAGATAGTATTTTCTTTTATAAATTTATCAGCTTCACTTAGAATAATTTTTTTTCTAGAAATATTCATTTTATCAAAAATTCTAACCATCATGGATAATCTTGGATTTTTCGTAAAGAAAGATCTGTTTTTGTTAATAAATCTCCAATAAAGTCCATCCATAATATTACACCAATCTCCTCTTTTAAAATCCATCATTTTCAGGAAGTAGCTCGAACCACAAATATATGGTTTGGTTGCAAATATTCCGCCATCACTGAACAATCCCATACCATAAACATTAGGTGACATCACCCAATCTGATGAATCAACAAACATTTCCATAAACCATTTATAAACATAAATAGGTTTGATCTCACAAAGATTCATTATATTTGATAAAATCATTAGTCTTTCTATGTGATGAGACCAACCATGATCGTTAGCATTTTTAATTGCATAATCTAAAGGAGGTAAGCCTGTGTTCCCTTCATACCACGAAGCTCTCATTTTTCGGGTGTGTTTAAAAAAGTTTCCAGATTCTAATTTTGTATCAAAATTTTGATAAATTCCTCTCATAAACTCACGCCAACCAATTACCTGTCTAATATAACCCTCTAAAGAATTAATTTTTATTTTTTTCTTTTTGTGACTAGTTAAAATTCTATCTAATATTATCTCGGGTGTAATTATTCCTAGATTTAAATAAGGGCTAAGCGCACTATGAAATAGTATGTTATTACTTTGATCAACAGCATCCTCATAATCTCCAAACAAATTAGATTTTTCTTTAATAAAAAAATCTAATAGTCTGATTACATCTTTAAATTCAGTCACAAACCAAAAATTCTTTGTTGATCCAGGATGTTTTGAAAAATTTTTTTCTACAATCTCTCTTAATTTTTTAGTGTGAGAAGTTTCACTTGTTTTTGGAAAGGATGGAATTTCTATACCTTTGGGAAGTTTTTTTCTGTTATCCTCATCAAAACTCCATTTACCTCCAACTGGATCTTTACCATTCATTAAAATATTCATTTTTTTTCTTGTTTCTTTATAATACACTGCCATAAAAGGTTTTTTTGATTTAGATAAATACTTTTTAAAATCTTCTCTGGAATTCAAAAACATTGGGGTTTTCACTACATTTAACTTTATTTTATTTTTTTTAATAAAATTCAGAATTTTTTTCTCGAATGGTTTATCTTCGATTTCAAAAAAGGAAATTTCTTTAATTTTATTTTTTTTTATAACCTTTTGTATTTTTGTAATATAGTCAGTCTTAAAATCTGAACTATCAATTTTAGAGTAGGTTATTTTAAATTCATTTTTTTTTAAATTATCTGCATATGATCGCATTGAAGATAAAAATAGTAATATTTTTAGTTTATGATGTTTTTCATAGGTACATAAGCCATAATCCTCAGCCATGAAAAAAAGATGGTCTTTTTTGAAGCGGCTTATGTATTTTAATGGAAATAATTGATTTCCAAGTGTAATAAACAATTTCATAATTAATTTATAAATATTATTATAAAATATGTCAGGAAAATATTTAATTTTTGGTGCGACAGGTTCGATTGGCTCAAACTTGTCAAAAATGATGGCGGAAAGCAATAAAGATGTGCAACTTATAGGAAGAGATGAGGAAAGTTTAAAAAAAATTTCTTCTGAAACAGGTTGTAAATACTCTGTTGTTGATGTTCTCGACACTTTGAGAATTGATGATTTAAAAAATGAATTTGTTAATGATGAAATCAGAGGAATTGCGTATTGTGTAGGTTCGATAGACCTTAAGCCATTAAGAATGGTAAAAAAAGATGACTTTCAAAGGTGTTTCGATTTAAATTTTTACCCAATTGTAGAAATAATTAAAAATTTTCAAGAAAGTTTAAAAAAGAATAAAGGATCTGTTGTAATTTTTTCAACAGTGGCAGCCAGAAGAGGATTTACAAATCACAGCATTATCGCATCTGTAAAAGGAGCTTTAGAAGGATTAACTGTTTCTTTAGCAGCTGAATTTGCTCCTAATATAAGAGTAAATTGCATCGCACCAAGTTTGACTAAATCTAAAATTGCTGAACCAATGCTAAAAAATAAACTTATTGCAGATGGCATAGCAAAAGCTCATCCCATGAAAAGAATTGGTGAGGGTAAAGATGCTGCAGCTATGGCAAAATTTTTATTGACTGATGAAAGTTCTTGGATAACTGGTCAAATTATTGGTGTTGATGGTGGAAGGTCTAAATTAACTTGATTTAAATTATTAAAATACCATTTTCGAAAAAATAATATATTCTTCGTAATATTGTGAACAAATATTTGGCAGATGAGCTATATAAGACAGCTTATAACCACTTACAAAAAAAGAACTACGGTAAATCTGCAGTTCTTTTTGAAAAACTTTTAAAAGATTATCCAAAAAATCTTTCGGTACTAAAAAATTTATCTCACTGTTATGCTTTTATGAGAGAATTTGAAAAAGCAGAAAATTTTATAAAAGAAATAATAAGTATTAAACCCGATGAACCTTTTGCATATCAGTTTCTTGCATCGATTTTAAAAGATCAAGATAAAATAGAAGAAGCAACCTTGATTGTTAACCAGGGTTTAGAAAACGGACTTATTAATGAAAAATGGGAAATACAAAAGAATTTATTTTTCCCTAAAATCCCAACAGACAAGAATGATATAATTAAATACAGAAAAAAAATAGAACAGGAAATTGAAAAAATACTAAATGAATCTTTTCAAAAAAAATTAGATTATGATAATGATCAAATTATTGTTCCACCACATGTTGATCTTTCATATAGCGATTGGGGCAATCTTGAGTTAAATAAAAAAAGCGTAAAAGCATTTAAAAAATTGTTTAAAAATTTAAATAATGATTCTTACTCTAAATCAGAAACTAAAGGCAAAATTAAAATTGGGATAGTGTCAGAATTTTTTACAGACCATACAATTGGTAAACTTTATAAAGATCTTATCTTTAGTCTCGATAAAAATAAATTTGAAACTTTCATTTTTCACTCTCAAAAAACTGTACCTGGAGAAATATTTAATGAGTTTAAAGAGAAAGAAAATGAGGGTATTTTAAAGAATGAGATTCTTCCAGTAAAACTCTCAGAAAAAATTACTACAATTAAAAAATTTAGATTTGATATAATTTTTTATCCTGACATAGGTTTATCTATCGAATTTTACTATCTTGCTTTAATAAGACTAGCAAAATACCAAATTACAACTTTTGGTCATCCAGAAACAACAGGGAGTGAGTCAATTGATTTTTATTTAATTTCAAAAAATTGTGTAAACCAAAATACACAAAAACACTATTCTGAAAAATTGCTCTTAATGAATTATTTGCCAATGGTTTATCCCAAACCATTTACCAAAAAAAAACTCTCTGAAGATGAACTTAATAAAAAAAATATTTACTCTTGCCCGCAAACTTTATTTAAAATTCATCCTGACTTTGACCAAATAATCTTTAAAATTCTTGAAAGAGACAAAAAAGGTATTATTTATTTTATAAAAGATAGCAACAAAGTTTGGTACAAAAAGTTAATAAAACGATTAAGCGTAAATAAAAAATATGACTCAAAAAAAATTATTTTTCTGGATCCTTTAAATTACGAAGACTATCTTTTGCATCTTGGAAGAGCCTCCGTATTACTTGATCCTCTTTATTACGGTGCTGGAAATTCCTTTTTTGAATCTATGCTTTTTGGTACACCAACTGTTACATTCCCTACCGACCACATAAAATCAAGATTAGTACTAGGCGCGTATAAGCAAATGGAAATTGACTATCCTCCAATAGCTACAAGTATTCAAAATTACGTTGATTTGGCTGTTAGTTACGCAAATAAAGATGATATAAGCGAGTTGAAAAATATTTATAAAATTGCTGCTGAAAAAAAATTATTTGAGACAAAAAAAGCAGGCGAAGAATTTAATAAAATTATTACTGATTTATTTAATTTGACTTAAATCTTTTGAAGCAGTCAATTGTATTTTTGATCAAACATGCTATTGTCATTGGACCCACACCTCCCGGAACTGGTGTTAATGCTTTTGCTTTTTTTGAAACCTCATCAAAATCTACATCTCCAACAATACCTTTATCAGTTTTGTTAATACCAACATCGATGATTATCGAATCTTTTTTTACCCAATCACCCTTTACTAATTTTGGAATACCTACTGCGGCGATTATAATGTCTGCTTCTAAGCACTCAGATTTTAAATTTTTTGTTTTAGAGTGAGTAATTGTGACAGTGCAATTTTCCTTAAGAAGTAGTTGTGCCATTGGTTTTCCATTCAGGTTAGACCTACCTATAATTACTACTTTTTTGCCAGTTAAATTTGGCTCAATCTTTTTCAATAAAAGATAACATCCAAGAGGTGTGCATGGTATTGAGCTTTCGTAACCAGAAGATAAATTTCCTACATTCACAGGATGAAAACCATCTACGTCCTTACTTGGAATGATCGAGTCAATTATCTTTTTTTTATCAATATGCTTTGGCAAGGGTAATTGTACAAGAATTCCAGATATTGACTTATTCTCGTTTAAGTCTTTAATTTTTTTTAAAACAGTTTTTTCATCTATATTCTCTGGATATTTAATTACATCTGAATTCAATCCAACTTCCCTAGCAGATTTTTCTTTATTTTTAACGTAGATCTGGCTTGGCGCAAGTTCACCTATTAGTATAACGGTTAATCCAGGCACGTCATTAAATTTTTTCTTTAACTCGTTAACTTCTTCCTTAAGTCTAAGTCTAAGTAAGGCTGCTTCTTTCTTTCCATCTATTAAAATCATTCTATAAAATTGGTCTTATATAATACTCCATACACATTTGCATAATCCATATCAACATAAGTAATATTATGGGAGAAATATCAAACGCTCCGAGGTTTGGTAAAAAAGCTCTAATTCTATTAAGGAATGGCTCAGTCATCCTATAAGTAAAGTCCAAAACAGAGTAAACAAATCTATTTCCCGTATTGATTACATTGAAAGCTACTAACCAACTTAAAACAACGTTTGCAATGACAACATATGAATAATATTTTAGAATTGTCATTACAACTATATAAATAATTATCATTTTTTTTCTACGTAAATCGATTGACTAGGGAAAGCAAATGATGCTTTATTTTTTTCTACGATTTCTTTAATACCAATAGCCAATCTTTCTTTAACTTTGAGCCACTCATTCCAGCTGCCTGTTTGTGTAAAACACCTAACATACATATCTATTGAGCTATCCGAAAATTTATCTACTCTTACGGCCAAACCAACTTTTGTATCAAAATCTTTACTTTCTTTGATAAAGTTTTCAATTTGGTCTCGTACATTTTTTAACTGTTCTATAGTGGTGTCGTACTGAAGTGTAATTGTCCAGCTTATAAGCCAGTTTGTAGTTTGACTTATATTAATTACAGCGTTTTCAGCAAACTGAAAATTCGGTATTATAGCTAATGACTTATCAAACTTTCTTATAGTAGTTGATCTAAATCCAATTTTTTCAACAATACCTTCTATTGTGCCTTCTACTAAAATCCAGTCTCCCATTTTAAATCTTTTTTCAACAAGTACTAAAATTCCTGAAATTAAGTTTTTAAATAAATCTTGTGCACCTAGTGCTACTGCAACACCAAATAAACCTAGTCCTGCTATAATTGGACCGATCTTAATTCCCCATAATTCTAATACGGCAGCGGCTCCAAGTATAAAAATAAGTATTTTTAAAGATTTAATTATCCAACCAATTAATTCACGAGTTAAAATTCTATCTAGTCCACTTAAGATATAAGAAATTGGTTCTATAATCTGATGAATAATCCAGAATAATAATATTGTAATTAATGTTCTATTAATAGTATCAACAAATGAACTGGTTTCATCACTAAATGTCATATAATAACTTGCAAAAAAGAAACCCAGCACTATTGGCAAAAATCTTGCTGGACCAACTAAGGATTTCACGAATGTATCATCTAATTTATTGGTTGTTTTTTTAGATATCATTTCTAATTTTTTAAGAATTAATTTACTGATAAGACCTCTAAATATTAAAAATATTAAAAATATACCTAGCCCAATTAGAATTTGACCAATATCAATCCCGAGAATTCCTTGGTCCCAAACCGAAAGAAATAGATCCTTAAAATTTATAAAAACTTCCATATCTAAATTTTATATAACAAAAATTCTTCTTCACCAGGATTAAATAAGAAGATTTTCTTCCATTTTAGCTCATTTAGTACAGATGAACTTTTTTCACCGATGCACATTAAATTGGTTTTCATCCAATAATCATCTAGCTCGTATTTTTTTATCAAATTTAAAAAACTCACTGCGCTATTTTGAGAATAAATATAAACAATATCCGGAATTTTTTTTTTAAGTTCACTTAAAAAATCAAAACTTACTTCCTCAACGTGAGAAACGCTATAATTAATTAATCTTTGAACATTTAATCCTTCTTTAATGAGGTCTTTATCCAGATCGTATGAAACTAATTCACCGCTAACATACAAAATCTTATTAGTTTTTTTTTCCAAATTTTGTAAAATTAATTCCCGCAAATTTCTTACATTGCCACCGGCCGAAAATGTATTATAGAAACCTTTTTGTTTTGCAGCTTTTTCTGTTGCATCACCTACGCAAAAACATAAAATTTTTTTATCAAAATCTTTAGTATCTATATTTCTAATTGCATTTGAGCTTGTAAAAATGATGATCTTATATTCTGAACTATTAAGTTTAGGATAGTTTATTTTATTTATTTTAATTAAGGGAAGATGAGATACGGTGAAACCTTTATCTTTGAATCTCTTTATTAAATCTATTGAGTCTTCTAAAGGTCTAGTTAACAAAACATGCATTTATTCATCCATCTCAAACTGCTTTTTTAAATCATCGCCAGCTTTTTTGGCAATTTTTAGAGCCTCTTCTATTTTGCATTCATCTTTGTAAGAAAATTTTTTATTTCCATCATCAGAAAATAATTCAGCTATAATTTTTACATTCTTGCCACTCACATTAGCATATATACCTGCTGCGGTGTTGCAGTCACCCTCTAATACACTTAAAATTTTTCTTTCGATCTTTGATTCAATTGAAGTTTCAAAGTGGTTAATTTTTGAAAGGATGTTATTTAATTTATCATCATCCTCTCTAGACTGTAAAACAATTGTTCCTTGACCTGCTGGAGGAACTATTTTCTCACATTCAAAAACTTCTGATATTCTGTTCTCAATGGATAAAGATGATAGACCTGCCTTTGCTAAAATAATCGAGTCATATTGATCCTCATCTAATTTTTTAATTCTAGTATCAATATTTCCCCTAATAAGTTTAAAGTTTAAGTCTGGTCTTAAATGTTTTAACTGAAATTCTCTTCTTAATGAGGAAGTGCCAATTACTGAATTTTTTTTAATTTTATCAAGTGTTAAGTTTTCTTTATTTATCAAAACTTCTTGTGGATCATTTCTTTTAAGAAAACATTCCGTCCTTACACCTTTGGTTTTAAAAGATGGAACATCTTTTAAAGAGTGGACAGCTACATCAATATTTTTACTTATAAGTTCTTTTTCAATATTTTTTATGAACTCTCCTTTGCCTCCAATTTCACTAGTCCTTCTATCTAAAACTAAATCACCATCTGTGATAATTTTTTTAATTTCTATTTCAATATCGAGTTCTTTAAGAAAAGCTTTTTTTGCAATTTCAGCATATTTTAATGCCAATTTACTTCCTCTAGAACCAATTATAAGTTTTTCCATTTATTTAGTTTTTTTATTTTTAGAGTAAATTACATTAATAAAAACCTTTTATGAAAAAAAAAACAATCATTATTGGCGTAGAAACTAGTTGTGATGAGACGGCTGTATCCATATTGAGAGATAATGGAAAAAATAGACCAAAAATTTTATCAAATGTTGTTTCAAGTCAATTTGATGTTCATAAAAAGTTTGGTGGTGTAGTTCCAGATTTAGCTGCAAGAGCGCATCTTGATAAAATTGACATCATGACAAAGAAGGCTTTGAAAATAAGTAAATTAAAATTGAAAGATATTGATGCTGTTGCAGCAACTGCTGGGCCTGGCTTGATAGTTTGTTTATCAGTTGGTTTAAATTTTGCAAAAGCTTTGTCTTTATCGTTAAAAAAACCTTTTATAGCTGTAAATCACTTAGAGGGACATGCCTTAAGTCCAAAATTAAATTTTAATATCAAATATCCATATCTACTTTTTTTAATTTCAGGTGGACACACTCAATACTTAACTGTTAAAAAATTAGGTGAGTACAAAAGGCTTGGTACAACGATAGATGATGCACTAGGTGAAGCATTCGATAAAACAGCAAAACTTTTAAGTCTTGGTTACCCAGGTGGACCCAAGATTGAAGAGTTGGCTAGAAAAGGAAATGAGAATAGGTTTGTGTTACCAAAACCCATTTTAAATAGAGGTGGGTCTAATTTATCTTTTGCTGGTCTTAAAACAGCAATTTTAAGAGTAAAAGAATTCATAAAGACAGACAAAGATAAAAATGATCTTGCAGCAAGTTTTCAAAAAACAGTTCTTGATATTTTATATAACAAAACAAAAAAAGCTATTGAACAACATTTGGAACTTTATCCAAAAAATAGAACTTTGGTAGTTGCAGGTGGTGTTGCTGCTAATAAACAAATCAGAATCATTTTAAAAAAGTTATGTAAAGATGAAAAATTTAAAATTTACTTTCCTGATTTAAAATTATGTACCGATAATGCAGCGATGATAGCATTAGCAGGTCTGGAAAGGTACAAGAAGAAAAAATTTGACAAACATAATTTTGAAGCGAACCCAAGATGGCAGTTAGACAATAAAGCAAAATTTCTTAAAGGTGCTGGGGTAAAAATCTAAATGCAATATTGGTTAATAAAGTCAGAGCCAGATGTATGGTCACTCACCCAGCAGGAAAAAGCAGGTGTTAAAGGAGCGATATGGGATGGTGTAAGAAATTATCAAGCAAGAAATAATTTGAAAAAAATGAAAAACGGTGATCTTTGTTTTTTTTACCATTCAAATATTGGAAAAGAAATTGTTGGTATAGTAGAAGTAATAAAGGAAGCTTTCTTAGATCCAACAGATAAAAAAAAGATGTTTGTGGCCGTTAAGGTAAGATTTAAACAAAAATTAAAAAAACCCATTAAATTAGAGGATATTAAAAAAAACGGCTCTTTAACTGAAATACCCCTTATTAAACAAAGCAGATTATCAGTAATGCCAATTGACTCTAAAAGCTGGAAAATATTAAATAAAATGGGTAATATTTAGAATGCCAAAAAAATCTAGAAAAAAGAAAAAAGGGAAAAAGATAAAAAAAAGAAAACCTATAAAGAGGAAAAAAAAGGTTTCTCGTAAAACAAAAAAGAGAAAATCTTTAAAACCTAAAAAGAGAAAAACAAAGAAAAAAATAAAAACATTTGTTAGTCAGCCAAAAGAAGATGGTGAAAAAATTTATAAGACAAAATCTGAATGGATTAAAAAAGCTTTAGTTACAAAAAATTTATATGAAAAGAAATATAATCAATCTTTAAAAGAAAATGACACTTTTTGGAGAAAAGAGGGAAAGAGAATAAGTTGGATTAAGCCATATTCTAAGATTAAGGACGTCAAGTATAGTAAATCTGATGTGCACATTAAATGGTTCTATGACGGAACCCTTAATGCTTCAGCAAATTGTATAGATAGACATCTTAAAAATAACAAAGATAAGACTGCAATAATTTGGGTTGGGGATGACCCAAAAGTTCAAAAGAAAATAAGTTACAAACAACTCCACTTGGAAGTATCTAAAATTGCAAACGGACTAAAAAATATTGGTGTTAAAAAAGGTGACAGAGTAACAATTTATTTGACTATGATACCGGAACTTGCATACACGATGCTAGCATGTGCGAGAATTGGTGCAATACACTCAATAATTTTTGGTGGGTTTTCACCCGACAGTATCGCGGGTAGAATTAATGACTGTAACTCAGATTATGTTGTAACTGCTGATGAGGGGGTCAGAGGTGGAAAAATAATTCCTTTGAAAGAAATTACAGATGAAGCCTTATTAAGTTGCACGAACGTAAAAAAGTGTGTTGTTGTTAAAAGAACAGGAAATAGAATTAATTGGAATGAAGACAGAGATGTCTGGTACCATGACATAACAAAAAAATGTTCCTGCTGTGTGTGAACCTGAAGAAATGAATGCGGAGGATCCTCTTTTTATTTTATACACATCTGGTTCAACAGGTAAGCCTAAAGGTGTGCTTCACACTACAGGTGGCTATATGGTGTATGCCTCGATGACTCATCAGTACATATTCAATTATAAACAAAAAGATATTTATTGGTGTACCGCAGACATAGGTTGGATCACAGGACATAGTTACATCATTTATGGACCTTTAGCTAACGGAGCAACAACAATTATGTTTGAAGGAATTCCAACTTATCCTGACAGCTCAAGATGGTGGCAAATTGTTGATAAATACAAAGTTAATATTTTTTATACAGCTCCTACCGCGATCAGAGCTTTAATGAGAGAAGGTGAAGGGCCTGTTAAAAAAACTTCTAGAAAAAGCTTAAAACTTTTAGGGACTGTAGGAGAACCGATTAATCCTGAAGCATGGGAATGGTATTACAAAACAGTGGGTGATAGTAAGTGTCCAATTGTCGATACTTGGTGGCAAACAGAAACTGGTGGAATATTAATTAGTCCACAGACTGGAGCAATAGATCTTAAACCAGGTTCAGCTACTAAACCTTTCTATGGAATAAAACCTGTAATAGTTGATAAAGATGGAAATGTTTTAAAAGGTGAAGCGCAAGGTAGATTATGTATTGCTCAATCATGGCCAGGACAAATGAGAACTGTTTACGGGGATCACAATAGATTTATTGAAACATACTTTTCTCAATTTGATGGGAAATATTTTACTGGTGATGGATGTCGGAGAGATAAAGATGGTTATTATTGGATCACTGGAAGAGTTGACGATGTTATTATTGTATCGGGTCACAATCTTGGTACTGCAGAAATAGAGAGTGCTTTCGTAGCTCATCCAAAAGTAGCGGAAGCTGCGGTTGTAGGTTATCCTCATGACATTAAAGGAAATGGTTTGTATTGTTATGTAACTCTTAATGTGGGTGAAGCTCCTGATGGTGATTTAGAAAGAGATTTAAAGCTTTGGGTAAGAAAACAAATTGGACCGATAGCTACGCCGGACATAATACATTTTTCACCAGGACTTCCAAAAACTAGATCTGGAAAAATAATGAGAAGAATTTTACGAAAAATTGCAGCAAACGAACACGATCAACTTGGTGACACTACAACTTTAGCAGATCCTAGTGTTGTCAAAAGTCTCGTTGATGATAGAAAAAATATTTAAAAATTAATTCTCTTTTCGAATTCATCTTTAATATTATCCCACTTCAGAATCATAGAGTTTAAAACAATTTTTCTATCTAGTGTTTTAAGTTCTTCAGCAATTGGAGCCCACTCGTACAAGGCCAAAGCGCTCTTATTAAATGGCAGAGAGCTAAAATATTTTTTTCCAATCAATTTCTTCTAATCTTTTGTCAAAAGTGGCTTTTCCTTTTGCAATTATATCATCTGGCATTCCGTTCTTAAGTTCATCGTGCAAGATCTCTTCATAAATCATTTTGGATTTTGCTGTATCTTCGTATTTAAAGAAATAATTTAAATATGAAAAGCTGTAGAAAGTAAGGTCTTGAAGGGCCACATAATAAATATTCCATTTCGCTTTGTTTATTGAAGATAAAAAAAACTTCATTATCAAAATGCAAAACATATCTTGTTCCCATTCTGGTTTTTAAATAATTATAAAGAGTAACCTGTGTTACCCAAGCTGATTTCTCTTGAATAAATTTTTTTAGGTCGTCCAAATTCCTTAATTTGCTCTTAGGGAGCACTGCTTTAAACATTGCTCCTAAATAGACTTTAAAATCAGCAAGACTTATATCTTTTAGATTGAATTTGTATTTTAGCATTATTTTCTACTACAAGTTGTCTAATTGTGTAAAAACACACTCAATTGTAACATTTTTAGGGGTTCCAATCTATGTCATTTTGGGTAATGTTTCGTCTTTTAACCTATAGGGAGGGAAAAAAAATGTCAAAACAACAACAACACTGGGAAAAAACTAGAATGTTGCTATTTATAACATTAGCAATCTGGTTTGTTTTCTCTATTGGCATCTTTTTCTTCGGCGCCGAGATGGAAGCGTCATCAATAAGACCACTGGGATATCCGTTGTCTTATTACATGACATGTCAGGGTTCTCTTGGAATTTTCGTAATACTAATTTTCTGGTTTGCGAATAGACAAGAAAAAATTGACGAAGAGTTCGGCTACACTGAAAGAGAGGATGACTAATGTTTAAAGGTAAATTTATAGACAATCTTCCTAAGATTTATGGAACATATACCGGCGGGTTTATCGTTTTCATAATCTTGATGGCGATTGCTGAACAAGCTGGGATGTCGGCAAAGTTAATTGGTATTTTCTTTGTTGCGTTTACAGTTTTAATTTATGCGTTGATTGGTTACCTATCACGTACAATGCAAACAGATGCATATTACGTAGCTGGAAGACAGGTTCCAACAGTATTCAACGGAATGGCTACTGCAGCAGACTGGATGTCTGGTGCTTCATTCGTTGCGATGGCTGGAGGAATTTACTTTAAAGGTTACGGCTATATGGCATTGCTTGTTGGTTGGACGGGTGGATACGTACTAGTTGCTTCGCTATTAGCACCTTACTTAAGAAAGTTTGGATGCTACACAGTTCCAGATTTTATCGGAACTAGATATGGCGGAAACATGGCTAGACTATCTGCGGTAATAGTCTTAACAGTTGCATCATTCACATACGTGACTGCACAGATAAACGCGACAGGAACAATTGCATCAGTTGCACTTGATATTCCTTTCGAGATTGCTGTGTACGTTGGTCTTGCAAGTATATTGATGTGTTCAATGCTTGGTGGAATGAGAGCGGTTACTTGGACGCAAGTTGCTCAGTACATCGTACTGATTATAGCATACTTGTTACCAGTTTTCTGGATCAGTAACAAAATGGGTGCAGGAGTATTTCCACACCTAATGTTAGCAGATGAAGTAGCAAGGATCGCTGAGTTAGAAGCTCAGTTCGGTCTTGGTGAAGTTAAAAACTCTGCAGCTGACCTAAAACAGGTACCAAAAGGACTATCTGGTATAACTAAAGCGCACGCAGAAGTTAACACAACACCTTGGAAATTTATTTCATTAGCGGTTTGTATGATGGCTGGAACAGCTTCATTACCACACGTTATGATGAGATATTTCACAACTCCAAGTGTGAAAGCTGCAAGAAGATCAGTAGGTTGGTCACTATTCTTTATATTCCTACTATACTCTTCAGCACCAATGTTAGCGACTTTGTCTAAACTATCACTAATGGATCCAAACTTAGCTACTGGAATTATTGGTAAATCAATCTCTGAAGTTCAAGCGATTGACTGGTATCAAAACTGGAACCAAGCAAACTTAATGTTTGTAAGCGACTTTAACGGAAATGGAACACTTGAATTAAACGAGTTTTTCATGGGTGGTAAAGCCGTTGTATTGGCTACTCCAGAGATAGCAGGATTACCATATGTAATTTCTGGTCTAGTTGCTGCTGGAGGTATGGCTGCTGCCATGTCAACAGCTGACGGATTAGTGTTAGCGATATCAAATGCTCTATCGCATGATATTTACTACAAGATGATTAACCCTAAAGCTGAGACAGCGAAAAGACTTATCGTTGCAAGGGTTTTACTTGTATTAATTGGTTTTGCAGGAGCAACAATTGCAGCTCTTGAGATTCAAGGTATCTTAGGTTCAGTCATCTGGGCTTTTGACTTTGCGATGTCAGGATTGTTCTTCCCACTTGTATTAGGAGTATGGTGGAAGAGAGCTAATGCTCAAGGAGCAGTCGCTGGAATGTTAGGTGGTTTAATCGCTGGTTCAGCATATCTAATTGCTGTAAGAAGTGGTTACCCTGGATTCTGGGGAGTTACCCAATTAACATTTGGTATTGTTGGATCTTTAGTAAGCTTAGTATTAATGGTGGTTGTCAGCTTGATGACTAAAGCACCTGATGCTGCTACTCAAAGAATGGTTGACGAAGTACGAATACCTAGCGGTAAAGCGATACTTGGTAAACAACACTAAATAATTACTTTCGAAGGGGCGAATTTTCGCCCCTTCAATCTCTTTAAAATCATGTACGCAAATTTTCATCCAATGGTTTATTTAATCGATTACGTCATGGGCGTAATTATGTGGACACTAATTGGAAGAGTTGCGATGAACATATTTCAAAGGGAGGACTCTAATTTCTTCTTTATGAAGATATTTGTGAAAATGACTGATCCATTTATAAGAATATTTGCATTTATCACTCCATCTTTCATCATAAAGCCTCTGGTGCCACTTTATGTTGCTTGGTTCTTCTATATGTTTAGATTTTACTTAATGCCTTACCTATTGGGGTATTCTGTAATGGGAATGTTGTCATTTCCATTAGAAAGTGAAATTGCTATTCAGATATACCAAATTTTCGGTAAAAATTGATTCAAAAAAAAAACAAAAATTGATACTAGTATTCTAAGTATCAATGAAAAAAATTCAAATATCTCCATCAATTCTTTCAGCTGATTTCAGTAATTTAGAAAAAGATATAAAGAAACTTGAAACGGCCGGAGCTGACATGATTCATGTAGATGTGATGGATGGTCACTTTGTACCAAATATAACTATTGGACCACCTGTTATAAAAGCTCTTAGAAGCAAAACTTCACTTCCATTTGACGTTCATTTAATGATTAGTCCAGTTCATAAATATATAAAGGATTTTGCAAATGCAGGAGCAGATATTATTACAATTCATCCAGAGGCTACTCCTAATTTGCAAGAGTCCATTGATGAAATTAAAAGTTTTAAAAAAAAAGTAGGCATATCTTTAAATCCAGATACTAAAATTGACGTTGTTGAAGATTATTTAGATAAAGTCGACTTAATACTTATCATGAGTGTTTATCCAGGTTTTGGTGGTCAAAAATTTATATCTGATGTTTTAGAAAAAATTAAAAGCTTAAAAAAAATAAAAGATAAAAAAAGATTAAATTTTGATATTGAAGTTGATGGTGGAATTAATTTTTCAAATTTTAAATCAGTAATTGATGCTGGTGCAAATGTCTTGGTATCAGGGACTACAATTTTTAAAGAGAACAATGGAGATATAAAAAAGAATATAGATTTTCTAAAATCGATTTGATTTATCATGATAGCTAAAGAAAAATTTTTAAATAATTCTCTTTCTTATCTTTATAAACAAATTAGAAAAGTATATCTCAACTCAAATATTTATAACCGGAAGATATCTAGAGTATTTGACGGAGGCTTGAATTATGTTCCAAATTTATCTTTATTAAACTGTATTATTAAATCTAAAGAGAGAAATTTTAGGATTGAAGATTTTAGTCTTGAAGATGTTTGGAACAAAATTGATCTTAATGATAAAGATTTTAAAAAGATTCATAGTTTTTATTGGTTGTTTACAATTAACTTAAAATCATCAAAAAAAAATTACTCAAAATATAATATCGAACTGGATTGGAAATTATGAAAGCTATTCACCTAAAAGTTGGGAAACAGATACCTTGGCAAAAAGAATTATTTCATGGATTGCTAATAGTCAGATTACTTATGAAAACGCGACAGAAAATTATAAAATTTTATTTTCTAGAAACATTAAAAAACAAGTAAATCATTTAATTAATGAGATTGATAACTCCTCAACTTTAAACGACAAAATGTTGGGGTGTGCTGCGATAATTCTCGCCAGTTTATCTTTTAATGGCCAAACAAAATATCTAGACTTTGGACTAAATTTGTTAAAAAAAATTATTAATTCATCATTTGAATTAGATGGATTTCCAAAATCTAGAAGTCCAAGACAACTACTTTTTTACATGAAGTATTTAATATTTATAAGGGAACTTCTTAGAGACTCACAGAATGAAATTCCTGAACATCTAAATGAAATTATCTATTACTTAGGAAAATGTTATGCATTTTTCTTTAAAGAAAATGAAAAGAAATTTTTATTTAATGGTAATCAAGAAATAAATAACCGTGATTTTCAAAATTTTCTTAAAATCCACGACTATAAATTTAAAAAATAACTTAAATAATTTAGGTGGTTACGCAATTCTCTCGCATAAAAAAAATTGTTTAGCTATGGATGTTGGTTCATCCCCAGAAAAGAAAAACTCATCAGAATATCAATCTGGGGCATTATCTTTTGAATTTTATTATGACAATGAAAAACTCATTACTAATTGTGGGTACTATCAAGATTTTAAACATAAATTAAATGTTATTTCAAAATCAACGGCATCACATTCAACTATTTCAATTGATGATAGTTCTTCATGTTCTTTTTCAAAAAATTCTAATGGTCAAAATTATCTAAAAACTTACTTAAAAATACTCGATAAAAAAATAGAGGACGATCAAGATAAGTGGCATATCTCGGCAAAACATGATGGTTACCAAAAAAAAATATGGCCTTAATATTCAAAGGGATCTTACTTTTTTGAAAAAAGGAAAACAAGTTTATTGGAACTGATAAAATTATATCCAAAAGAGGCTTTCAAAATTTAGAATATGAAATTCGATTTCATCTTATGCCGGGCACAAATGCAATTAAAACACAAGATCAAAAATCTATATTAATACAATTGAAAAAGTCTGGTTGGAAGTTTACATGTGATAAAGAAATTTTTGATATTGAAAAAGGTCTTTATTTTGGGAGAAAAAACTCTTTTTCAGAAAATTTAAATATATTTATTAATGGATTTATCTCGAATGAAGAGGAAGAAATAAATTGGTCGATTGAAAAAGTATGAATTTAAAAAAAGTTAGTCGAGCTCTAATTTCAGTTTCTGACAAATCTGAACTTACAAAAATTTTAAAAGTTCTTAAAAAATTTAAAGTTGAAATATTAAGTTCTGGAGGTACTTATAAAAAAATTAACAGACTTGGTTATAAGAGTATTGAAATTAGTGATTTTACTAATTCTCCAGAGATATTAGATGGAAGAGTAAAAACCTTACACCCAAAACTTTATGGAGGAATCTTATTTAAAAGGAACAATAAAAAGCATCAAAAACAAATTAAAAAAATTAACATCAAGAAGATAGATCTAGTTATTGTAAATTTCTACCCTTTTGAAGAGGCAGTCAAAACAGGAAATTATAAAAAAATAATAGAAAATATCGATATTGGTGGACCAACTTTGGTTAGAGCAGCAGCAAAAAATTATGAGGACGTGACAGTCATTACAGACACAAGTCAATATATTGCACTTCAAAATGAAATGAACAAATATAGAGGATCAACAAGTCTAAATTTTAGAAAAATATTATCAAGAGACGCTTTCCTTGAAACTGGATATTACGATACAAAAATTACTGAATATTTGAATAAAGCTAACAATGACTCTCCACCACCAAAAAAGAAATTAATTGGTGGAAATTTAGTTGAAAATTTAAGGTATGGGGAAAATCCTCACCAAGGCGCAAGTGTTTATTCTTTAAATAAAGAAATAAATATAAAACAACTAAGTGGAAAAAAATTAAGTTACAACAATTATAATGATATTTTTACAGGTATATCCTTATCAAAATCGTTCACTAAAGATTATTCGACAGTGATTATCAAACATGCAAACCCTTGTGGAGTTGCATTAGATAAAAGAAAAATCGATAGCTATCTTAAAGCATATGAGTGTGACCCTACAAGTGCTTTTGGAGGTATTATTTCATGTAATTATAAAGTTGATAAAACTGTTGCAAAAGAAATTTCAAGTAAGTTTTATGAAGTAGTTGTTGCAAACGGCTTTGAGAGTGGTGCTTTAAAAATATTAAAAAGGAAAAAAAATTTAAGGTTGATTGACTCTAATTCATTGAAAGAACTTAATTTTGAACAAAATACATCAATTATGAACAATTTTCTTTCACAATCTTCTGATACCAAGATGTTTAATAGGAGTGATTTTAAGATTGTTTCAAAAGTTAAACCTTCAAATGAAATCCTTAACAATCTTTTATTTACGTTTAATGTTTGCAGATTTGTAAAATCAAATGCAATTGTAATCTCGCAAAATAATGCAACTATTGGGATAGGATCAGGACAACCAAGTAGACTAGATAGCTGCAAGATTGCTGTTAGTAAAATGAAAAAATTAAGAAAAATAGATAGTAAAGAAATAGTTGTAGCTGCATCTGACGCTTTTTTCCCTTTCGTTGATGGAATTGAAACTTTAGTTCAAGCTGGTGTTGAGGCTATAATCCAACCAAGTGGATCAATTAGAGATAAAGAAATTATAAATTTTGCGAATAAAACAAATACTATTCTTGTCTTTTCAAAGACAAGACATTTTAAACATTAAGAAATTTTATCTATTTTAGCTGCAAGAATGAAGTCACTTTCGGCAAGACCGTTTATAGCGTGAGTAAAAATTTTAATTTTAGCATATCCCCAACCAAACCAAATATCAGGATGATGACCTTCGCTTTCAGCAATGCCTCCAACTTTGTTAACAAATTCCTGGCTTTCAAGAAAATTTTTAAATTTAAATTCTTTAATTAGATAATAGTTTTTACTTTCGTCAGGTTTTACATCCCAACCGTCAACTTTTTTTAGATACTTGTGTATCTCATCAATTTTGAAACTCGGAATTCCACCTTCACATGGAATACATTTTTTTTCTGCTAAATCACTCATAATTTTTTAAATGGAGCGGGCAATGGGACTTGAACCCACGACCTTCTCGTTGGCAACGAGACGCTCTACCACTGAGCTATGCCCGCCTATTTAATTACTTTGAAGTTAAAGGCTTTTTAAAAATTAAGCAAGCGACAAATTGATTAGTCTAAATTAACAATTCTTTAAGCTTTGGTATAGAAATTTTCTAAACTCTTTGCTACAATTTATTATGAACAATCAAACAAAATTACCAAAAAAAATCCCTGTCTTTCCATTGTCGAATTTCATATTTTTTCCGAATACGAGTGCTCCTCTGAATATTTTTGAACCAAGATATATCCAAATGATAGACGATAGTATGAAGAGTGACAGGATTATTGGAATGATACAGCCAAAGAAATCTGGAGACTCAAAAAAACCTGATCTATTTAAAATTGGATGTATGGGAAAAATTACAAGTTTTAACGAAACTGATGATGGAAGATACATAGTCATTTTGAATGGTTTAATAAGATTTAAAATTATCAATGAAATTGAAAGTGATAAATCATATAGAATGTGTGAAGTTGATCATAAAGATTTTGAACAAGACCTTAGTGAGAAAAAGGAACCTATTAAATTTTCAGATCTAAGACTTATCTTTGATAATTTAAGATCATTATTTGAAAAACAGGGTTATTTGATTAATTGGAAAGAATTCGAAAAACAAGACTTAAGTCAAACAATTAATACTTTAGCGATGGCTTCACCTTTTACGCTTGAAGAAAAACAGATGCTTCTAGAAACAAAGAATCTTAATTATAGAAAAGAAAAATTAGAACAAATAATTAACACCTATCTTAAAGATAACTTTAGTAATAAAACTATTCAGTAATTAAAAATTAAATCCCTTATTTGCAAATTTCTCTGAAATTTTCTTTAAGAAAAAACTGTTATCTAAAGTATCTGAAATTTTTTTGTTATCTAGTATTTTAAATCTGTTTTCTTTTTCAAAAAAATTGTGAAGAAAATCAATACCATACGCAAAAAAGAAATTATTATGTTTCCTCTCTTTTTCAAAAGAAAAAATAGCAGTTGATAGCTCTAAACCTAGATCTATATTTTTTTGAATTTGATCAGTTAAAGATTTTATATCTCTTACTGTCATGTTAAATCCCTGCCCTGCTAAAGGGTGGACTTTATGAAGATTGTCTCCAAATGATAAAATATTTTTAGAAGTATATTTTTTTGATAAAAAGAAATTTAACTTAAATTTATCAACATTATAAAATCTTTTGATTTTGTAGAATTTATTATATTTTTTAACAAGCTCTTTGAATTCATTTTCATTTATATCTAACTTATCGTTTACCGAATAGACTAGCGAAGTTTTAGAATTAGAAATTGGTAAGAAAGCTAAGGGACCCCTTTTTGTAAAAATCTGAACTGATGTATCATTTTTTAATTTTTGATGGTCAATCACGGAAATATAGGATGTGCTTTTGTAATCTTTTTTTATGTTTTGAAAAAAGAATTTTTTATTAATAATGTTATTGGTTTCTGAATTAACAAAAAATTGAAAATCTTTTTTCTTTAATAATTTTAAGTAATCAGAATCCTTTTTGATATTGCTTTCTTTGAAATCTTTTCTTTTCTTTAATTTTTTGTAAACACTGTCAAATAAAAGGTGGTTTTTCACTATAAAGAAAAGCGAATTTTTATTATCAAACTTTAAAAAAGTTTCTTTAGAATCGTTTTTATAAAGAAAAATTTTACTTATTTTTTGACCAATTTTTTCAATATCTACATCGTACTTTTTCAAAAACTTAATATTTTCAAAAGATAATCCAATAGTCCTGTTATAGTTAATTTTTGATAACTTATTTTTTTTTTGATGGTACATATGAACTGATATCCCTTTTTTAATTAAAACTTGAGATAAAATTAAGTTCGTTAAGTTTTTTCCAAATAAGCAAATTTTCATAAATATTTTTAATTTTAACAATAAATATTAAATGATACAAAGTGATAAATTTGATTCTTTATGAATTTAAAAATTAAAAATATTGATCTAAAAGCATTTATATTTAATCGCTTAATTGAAATTTTTGCAATTGGGCTGTTTCTATTGGCAATTTTACTGTCTTTGGCAGTGATGACTTACACACCGGATGATCCAAATTTTATATTTTCTGAGGGACAAAAAGTTAAAAATTTGCTCGGAATTAATGGAAGTATAATATCAGACTTTTTTTTTCAATCGGTTGGATTAATAAGTTATTTCATTCCTATAACAATTATCTTTTCAGCAATTAATATTTTTTTTAAAAAGACTCCAAGTATTATTGTAAATAATATTTTTTTAGTAGTTTGCTATAGTTTAATCGGGACTTTCTTTTTAAGTGTTTTTTTAACATCACCCTACTTTCTTTACATTAATGGAAATGGTGGATTTGTTGGTAATTTTTTAAATGAATCAGTTTTTTTAAAACTTGAGTTCTTGAATAATAAAATTACTTATTATTTTTCTTTAATAACTTTTCTTCTTTTATTTGTATTGAGTTTAAATCCAAATTCTTATTGGATTAAAATATTCATAAGAAAGAAAAAAGGTGATCAAGTTAAAGATCAAATCATAAGTCAAGATCCAAAATTTAAAGAAAAAGAAACTGTTCAAGAAACTTTTAACCTCAGTGAGTCCATTTCTGAGCCTAAAAAGGTAGGTGCTTTCAAACTTCCGTCACTTGATTTCCTCAAGGTTCCAGAAAAAAAAGTTAAAAATGCAAAAGAAGAAAAAAAAGTTGATGCTGATTTTTTAGAAAAAGTATTGTTGGATTTTGGTGTACAGGGAAAAATAACAAAAATAAGTACTGGTCCAGTTGTTACTCTCAATGAGTTTGAACCTGCTGCGGGAGTTAAAGTCTCAAAAATTGTAAACCTCTCTGAAGATATAGCGAGAAATACAAGTTCTGAGTCTGCGAGGATTTCTACAATTCCAGGATCTAGTACAATCGGTATTGAACTCCCAAATTCATTTAGAGACAATGTTATGTTGAGAGAAATAATATCCAGCCCAAAATTTAACAATAAGGATTTAAAATTACCGATAGCCCTTGGTAAAAGTATTTCTGGTCAACCATTAATTGGAGATTTAACTTCAATGCCTCATCTACTAATTGCTGGTACCACCGGCTCTGGAAAATCAGTATGCATTAATACAATTATTCTTTCATTGTTATATAGACACAAACCAGAAATTTGTAAGTTCATCTTAATTGATCCTAAGATGTTAGAGCTTTCGACATATGAAGGAATACCCCATCTATTGTGTCCTGTGATAACTGAGGCAAAAAAAGCTGCTTCAGTTTTAGGTTGGGTAGTTAAAGAAATGGAAAATAGATACAAACTAATGACAAAAGTTGGTGTTAGAAATATTGACAGTTACAACGCTAAACACAAAATTTCTATGCCATACATTGTAGTTATTGTGGATGAAATGTCAGATCTTATGCTTGTGGCCAGTAAAGATATTGAAAATTGTATTCAAAAACTTTCTCAAATGGCAAGGGCCGCAGGTATTCATATAATAATGGCAACGCAAAGACCTAGTGTTGATGTTATAACAGGTACTATCAAAGCAAATTTCCCAACTCGTATATCTTTTCAAGTGTCTTCAAAAATTGACAGTAGAACAATTCTTGGAGAACAAGGTGCCGAACAACTATTAGGGAAAGGGGATATGCTTTTTATGTCTTCTGCTAATCGAATTACAAGAATCCATGCGCCGTTTGTTTCGGATAATGAAATTGAAAAAATTAATTCTTTTCTAAAATCCCAAGGAGATCCAGAATATGT
Organism: uncultured Pelagibacteraceae bacterium; assembly: GCA_902610755.1. Classification (GTDB taxonomy): domain Bacteria; phylum Pseudomonadota; class Alphaproteobacteria; order Pelagibacterales; family Pelagibacteraceae; genus Pelagibacter. Next base: position 39,153 of record CACLWW010000003.1, read on the forward strand.
TGATGAAATTTTAAATTTGTCTTCTGAAAGTCCATCTGATGACAGTTCTAATGACTCAGATCAAGATGACGAACTTTACAATAAAGCCTTGGAAATAGTTAAATCTGAAGGAAAAGCATCAACCTCCTTTTTGCAAAGAAAACTTCAAATAGGATACAATAGGGCCGCGAGAATAATAGATATTATGGAAAGTAGAGGCATTGTCAGTAAAGCTAATCATGTTGGCAAAAGAGAATTGTTGTAATGAGAACAATTTTTCTGATTTTAATCACTTTTTTTATATTCGCTCAAAAACATGCTTACGCAGAACCTAAAATTATTAAAAAAATTTCTGAGATTGAAAATTTTACATTTGATTTTGAACAACTAATTAACGATAAAAAAGAAACTGGTAACTGTATTATTTCATTCAATAATAAAATGATGTGCAAATACGATGAGACTGGGAAGTTAATCGTATCTAATGGAAAGACACTTTTAATCAAAAACAAAAGCTCAAATTTTGCGAATACTTATAAAACTGAAAATACTTACTTTAAATATTTTCTTAATAAAGAATTTTTAATCTCGAAAATCGTGGGAAATGTAGTCGAAAAAGAACAAAATTTTCTCCTATTAATTAATGATCGAAGTAATCAATTTAGTATTTTTTTTGATAAAAAAAATTACTTAATTAAAGGATGGGAGACTATTGATTTATATGGCAACAGAATAAGGTCCAATATCATCGTTAAAAATATTAATCAAGAATTGTCTGATAATATTTTTGATCTTAATCTTTATAACTAGCTAGCTCTGATATTAAGGTTTTCTTCTTTAAAAATTTTCATCCCTCTTGCTAAATAATTTTTTATGGCATTAGGATGATCTAGTGTACAAGTATGAACCCACATTCTTTTAATTTTTTTTTCAAAGGATTTTAAAATTGCAGTTGTTAAAGCATAACCACCAACTCCTTTACCAAAATAATCTTCAAACAAACCTAAATATGCAAGTTCTGTCTCATTTTTTTCTGGATGATGTATAAGTTCAAAATATCCAACTAAATCTTTATCATTCTTAATTACGTAAGTTTCTAGATTTTTATTTGAGACATAATTTGACCACTGAAGATCTGTCCAAATCAATCTATCAGTCCATCGATATTTCTTACCAATTTGTTTATAGAAAAACTTGTTCAGTTGGAAATCTGGTTTTGCTTTTTCCACGGAATAATTATCTTCTGGCTTATCTTTTTTAATTAGATCATTGATATTTTTTAATTCTAAAAAATTTCTTTTTACACTAATTATCATTGAACCATTCTCCCTACTTTTTCACCACCAAACAAATGAAAGTGCAAATGAGGAACTTCTTGTCCACCATTTTCTCCAACGTTTGATAAAGTCCTAAATCCATCATTATCAATACTTGAAATTCCAATTTTTTTTGCAACAGTTGAAATTCCTTTCATAAGTCCAACTATTTCGTCTGAACTGGCTTTAGATGTAAAATCCTCTAAATTTACATATTTACCTTTTGGAATTACCAAAGCATGAACTTTTTTTTGTGGATTTATATCATGAAAAGATAAAACAAATTCATCCTCATAGATTTTTTTGCATGGTATCTCGCCTCTCAGGATTTTTGCAAAAATGTTATTGTCGTCGTAGCTCATTTTTTTCTTTTATCTAGTTCTTTCATAACATCTTCCATTTTGACGTTATTTGCTTCGAGATACACGATCAGATGATACAATACATCGGCTGTCTCATGAACTTTATTTGTATTATTTTCCACAGCCTCAATTAATTCTTTTACTTCCTCTTTTACCTTTTCTACTGACAATTCTTTGTTAACTAATAATTTATTTGTATAAGATTCGCTTTGAGGTTTAGTCTTCCTCTCTCTTACCATTAAAATTATATCTTCCAGAGTTTTAAGCATATTATGTTCTAACAGGAATTCCTTTAGACTCCAAATATTGCTTTGCTTCTTTCACTGAGTATTTACCATAATGAAAAATTGATGCTGCAAGAACTGCACTAGCTTTACCTGATTTAATACCCTCTACTAAGTGATCAAGATTTCCAACACCACCAGATGCAATTAAAGGAATATTTACCTTAGAAGATATTTTAGACATTAACTCAATATCGTAACCAACCTGTGTTCCATCTCTATCCATTGAAGTAACTAACAACTCACCAGCTCCGCTATCTTCCATTTTTTTAGCATATTCCAATGCGTCAATGCCGCTATTGTTTCTTCCTCCATGAGTGAAAACTTCCCACTTATTTCCATTTTTTTTTGCATCTATTGCAACAACAATACATTGGGAACCAAATTTTTTAGAACTATCAACCACGACTTTGGAATTTTCTACTGCAGCAGTATTAATTGAAACTTTGTCAGCTCCACAGTTCAATAATTTATTAATATCATCAACACTTCTTACTCCACCACCTACTGTTAGAGGCACAAAACATTTCTTTGAAGTCTTCTCGACAACCTCATAAATAGTATCCCTATTCTCATTTGAAGCAGTAATATCTAGAAAACAAATTTCATCTGCTCCACCATCACTATAGATTTTTGCTTGCTCAACAGGATCGCCAGCATCTTTCAGATCAACAAAGTTTATACCCTTAACTACACGACCATTTTTAACGTCTAAGCAGGGTATAATTCTATTTTTAAGCATCTTCTTTAGCCAGCTCCTCTAATTTAATATCACCATCGTATATTGCTTTGCCAACTATAACACCTTCAATATTTTTTAATGTCTTAGCTTTTTTGATATCCTCTATTGATGATACACCACCAGAAATTATTACAGGACAATTGGAAATTTCAGCAACCTTTAATGTTTCCTCAAAATTTGGACTTTCTTTTGTACCATCTTTATTAATATCAGTAAAAATTAGTCTACTAATACCGTAGTCATTTACTTCAGTTAAAAAATCTAAAGTTGATATGCCTGAACTTTCTTTCCAACCTGATAACGAGAGTTTTCCATCTTTTGCATCCAAACCTAATGCAATTTTTTTTGGAAATTTCTTACAAGCCTTTTTCAAGAAATTTTTATCTTTAATGGCCGCACTTCCTAAGATTATTTTATCTACACCTATATCAGCATATTCTTGAATACTATCAAAATCTCTCACGCCTCCTCCTACCTCTACTTTAAAATCAAATTTACTCACGATCTCTTTAATGATATCAAGATTAACTGTTTCTCCCACCAAAGCTCCATCAAGATCAACAATGTGTAAATTTTTAAACCCTTTATCAATAAATTGTGTTGCCTGTTCGACTGGTGACATTTGGTATTCTGTCTTTTGACTAAAATCACCTTTAATTAATCTTACACATTTTTTATCTTTAATATCAATTGCTGGAAATATCTTCATTTATAAATTTATAAAGTTGTTGATTATTTTTAATCCAGTTTTATCGCTTTTTTCTGGATGAAATTGGGTACCAAAAATATTTTCTTTTTCAACTGCGCAAACATGTTTTGACGAATAGTCAGTTGTTGCTGATATTGAATTTTTGTCAGTTGGGACAAACTCATAACTGTGAACAAAATACATGTGTGATTTATCTTTTATATCTTTAAAAATTTTACTACCTTTAACTATGTTTATTTGGTTCCATCCAATGTGGGGAAGCTTATATTTGCCATTTTGATTATCTATTTTTGTTACTTTGCCTGAGATCCAGCCCAATCCCTTTGTCTCTGACTCTTCATATCCAACATCAGCGAACATTTGTAATCCAACACATATTCCAAGAAGAGGTTTTTTCTTATTTATTACAAATTCATTTAGACAGTCAACAAGTCCTTTAATAGATTGCAATGCATCCACACAACTTTTAAATGATCCCTGGCCTGGTAACACAACTTTGTCCGTGGATTTAATTTTGCTTACATCAGAAGTTACTTCAATTTTAACTTTATTTTGAGCTACTTCTTTAAATGAGTTAATAACAGAGCTTATGTTCCCTGATTTGTAATCAACAATTGTTACGTTCATTAATTTTTATAAAGAGCCCTTAGTAGATGGCACGACTTTTTTATTTTTTGGATCTATTTCTAACGCAGCTCTAAGTGATCTTGCTAAACCTTTAAAACACGACTCTACTTTGTGGTGACTATTATCTCCATATAAATTCTCAATATGTAATGTAATTCCTGCAGATTGTGAAAAAGCTTGAAACCATTCTTTGAATAATTCTGTGTCCATTTCTCCAAGTTTTTCTACTTTCAAATCCACTTTCCAAATTAAGTACGGTCTGTTTGAAACGTCTAATGCAACTCTAGTTAAAGTTTCATCCATTGGTATCATTGCGTGAGCATATCTTTTAATTCCAATGAATTTTTTTGATGCTTTTTTAAGACATTCACCAATAGCAATACCAGTATCTTCTGTTGTGTGATGGAGATCTATGTGTGTATCTCCTTTTGCTTTAACCTTTAAATCAATTGATGAATGTTTAGAAAGTTGTTCGAGCATATGATCAAGAAAACCTATTCCAGTATCGATTTTGTATTGACCTTTACCGTCAATATTTAATTCAACGTCAATTTTTGTTTCTTTTGTTTTTCTAGTTATTGATGCTTTTCGCTTCATATATACCTACGTATATCTATATTGTTTAGTCATATCAACAAAACTAATTTGCCACTTGAAGAATAGAAATTCATATCCATCTATACCTCATGACAACGATTGTATTAGTAAGAAAAAAAAATGACGTAGTTGTGGCAAGTGATGGCCAGGTCAGTATGGGAAATACAGTAATTAAAAGCAATGCTAACAAAGTTCGTAAAATTGAGAAACGAAATGTGATTGCAGGTTTTGCTGGTTCAACAGCAGATGCGTTAACTCTTTTTGAGAGACTAGAAGCTAAACTTGAAAAACATGCTGGAAATTTAACCCGTGCCGCAGTCGAACTTGCTAAAGATTGGAGAACCGATAAATATTTAAGGAGACTTGAAGCATTAATGGCAATTGGTGATAAAGAAAAAAGTTTTATTATTTCAGGAACCGGAGACGTTTTAGAACCTGAAGGAGATGTTATTGGAATTGGATCAGGTGGAAACTACGCTCTTGCGGCTGCAAAAGTTTTAATGGATACAGAATTGAATGCTGAAGAGGTTGCGAAAAAAGCAATTAAAGTTGCAGCTGATATTTGTGTTTTTACAAATGATAATATTAGAATTGAGAAAATATAATGGAAAAATCAAATATTAAATCATTTCCAAAAAAAAAATTCTGAAGATAAAAAGAATCATATAGATTCTCTTTCGCCGAGAGAAATTGTATCTGAATTAGATAGATACGTTGTTGGTCAAAATAAAGCTAAAAGAGCTGTTGCTATTGCTCTTAGAAATAGATGGAGAAGACAAGCATTAAAAGGTGAAATGAGAGATGAAGTTTTACCTAAAAATATATTAATGATTGGACCAACAGGTGTTGGTAAAACTGAGATATCAAGAAGGCTATCTAAATTAGCAGAGGCACCATTTGTAAAAGTTGAAGCCACAAGATTTACAGAAGTTGGTTATGTCGGAAGAGACGTAGAACAAATCATAAGAGACTTACTAGAAATTGCAATTGCAATGGAAAAAGTTAAGAAAAGAAAAGAAGTTCATGCTAAAGCGCAAAAACTTGCGGAGGAAAGAGTTTTAGATGCTTTAGTAGGAAACAAAGCAAGTGTAGCAACAAGAGAAAGTTTTAGGAAGAGACTTAGAAACGGAGATTTAGACGACAACGAAATTGAAGTTCCAGTTAATGAAAGTGGAAACATGCCAAGCTTTGAAATACCCGGAATGCCCGGAGCAAACATTGGAATGATTAATATTAGTGACATGCTCGGTAAATCAATGGGCAACAAAGCAAAAAAGAAAAAGATGACTGTAAAAGAGTCTCATGAGATCTTGTTAAATGAAGAGGCTGATAAACTTATTGAACAAGATAAAATTATTAAATCTGCAAAAAATGTAACTGAAAATAACGGAATTGTTTTCTTAGACGAAATTGATAAAATTTCTGCGAGAACTGACAGGGTTGGTGGGGATGTATCAAGAGAAGGAGTTCAAAGAGATTTATTACCATTAATAGAAGGTACTACCGTAAGCACAAAGTATGGACCAGTAAAAACAGATCATATATTATTTATAGCATCTGGAGCTTTCCAACTTGCTAAACCTTCAGATTTACTTCCCGAATTACAAGGAAGATTACCAATAAGAGTTGAACTTGATGCATTAAACAGTTCTGACTTTAAAAGAATTTTAAAGGAACCAGATAACAGTTTAATTAAACAGTATAAGGCGTTATTAAAAACTGAAAATGTTGATTTAGAATTCTCAGAAGATGGAATTGATACTATTGCTAATCTAGCAAGCGAAGTAAATTCATCTGTTGAAAATATTGGTGCAAGAAGACTTCATACTATAATTGAAAGAGTTTTGGATGAAATTAGTTTCACAGCAACAGACAGATCAGGTGAAAAAATTGTGATTGATTCAAAATATGTTAAAGAAAATCTTGGACAATTAGTAAAAGATAACGATTTATCTAAATTTATTCTTTGATTTTAAATAAACATTAAAAGATCCCGAATTTTTTTCATCAGTATTTTCTATATTTTTAATTTTTTTCATAAGTTCATCATTAGAACTAATAAACTCAGGTACAGAATGTTTTAATATGCTTAATTCAGACGATTTGTAAGGATCATCGACTGATTTAGATCTCATACCTTTGCCAGTAATTATATTTATTTTTGAAATTTGTTTCTCAAAACACTCATTAATTGTTTTTTCAACAAATTTATTGGCTTGATCAAGACTTAAACCGTGCAAATCTATAGCAAATATTGATGAATTTTTATTGGTTGCAGGGCTATTAATATCTTTTGGAATAATCTTATCTTTACTCTTAACAAAATTTTTCCAATCTTTAAGATCTTTGTCTGATAATTTTTTGCTCAAATATTAAGTTTTAGTCTCAACCAAAATCCAATTTGGATCATTAGAGTTTAAGTTTCTTGAAAATCTCCAAGTATCATATACTTTTTTAACTTTTTCTGGGTCGCCTGTTAAAATCTTAGAATTTTTATCCCTATTGCATGATATAATTTCGCTTATAAAATCTACTGTTACTTCAAGAATATTATCTTTTTGCTCATAATTTTTTATTTCTGCTGAGTTTATTCCAATAAAAGTTGTCTCTGATTTTATGCCATTTTTTTCTCTATTAGAAATGGCTTCCTGAAATTGGTTTAAAACTTTTTTGTCTAATAGATTTTTAATATCTTTAATTGATCCTTTTGAAAAATTTGTGATAATTGTTTCATAAGCTACTTTTGCACCTTCAATAAAATCTTTCTTTGCATTTTCATCAAAATTTCTGTAATTCGTTTTTTTTACAGTCTTCATTTCAGGCATTTCATGCGGAAAGCTATTTGAAATGTCTTCCTCATAACCTGATCTTTTGCCTAAAATTCCTCTTAATCTCAGAAAAATAAAGCCAGCTATCATTGCTAATAAAATGATATCTAAATATTCAAAACTATAATTCATAACTAAATAATATTTACTCTATTGCTTAATTTCAACAAGCAATTTAGATTAAAGACAAATGAACACAGTAATTTTATTGATAATTTTGATCCCAATTCTAGAAATTTATTTATTTATTAAAATTGGGAGCCAAATTGGAGCTTTTACAACAATCTCCTTAATATTTATTACAGCTATTATTGGTGTTTATTACGCGAGATATGAAGGCTTGAATACTCTTAGATCAGGGGTTGCTCAGCTTTATAAAAAACAAATGCCTTTATTTGAGTTAATGTCCGGTGCTGCATTAGCTGTTGCAGCATTTTTATTAATTTTACCTGGATTCGCAACAGACTTATTAGGTTTTTTAATAATTTTTCCATTTACAAGAAAAATCATCTTTTACCTATTTTCAAAAAATAGAAAAAGCCAATTAGATGTTAGAGATGATTTGATCGAAGGAGAATATGAAGATAAGGATAATGAAAATGACAAAAAATTATAAAATACTCACTTCTTATGTTAAGGATGTTTTGTCAAAAATATCTGGCACTGAAAATTACATATATCTTAAAGATAATATCCCAAAATATTCCTTAGGAATAGATATTAATTCATTACCACTGAAAAACAAAATGGCAGAAGTTAATATAAAATTAACTTTTGACAATAAGAATGAAAAAGACAAGAAGGCATATTTTGAAATGACGCATACTACTGTTGTAAGAGTTGAAGAAACAGCTGTGAATAAAGATGAGATAAAAAAGATTTTTTTAAGCGATGTACCCAGCGAAGTGTATCCAGAAATTGAGAAAAAGTTTTTTGAGATAGTTAAATCAATAGGTTATCCTGAAATCAAATTAGAAAAAAGGATAAACTTTAAAGAACTATTCGAAAAAAATCAGAAGTAATTTTTTTTAAGTGATTTTTTTTATGAAATTTTGATGCTCTTTAAGTTCTTTAGCGGTTGGTTGAATAATTTTTTTGCAAAAACTTACTTCGAGATTTCCATTATTTTTTATCTCATTTTTTTTTTCTATAAAATTTAGTTTTGGTTCTTTTTGATCAATTAAATTTACATAAACTTTAGACAATAATTCACAGTCGATTAACGCAGTATGTAACTTTCTTTTAGAGTTATCAATCCGATACCTTTTACATAATGCATCAAGACTAATTTGAGAGCCTGGAAATTTTTCTCTGGCTATATCCAAAGTATCAATAACCTGATCTTTTAGTATTGGTTTTTTTCCTATAATTTTCAGTTCGTTGTTTAAATGTGATAGATCAAATTGTGCATTATGAATTATTAATTTTTTATCACCAATGAATTTTATAAAATCATCAGCTATTTCATCAAACTTTTTTTTGTCAGATAAAAAATCATCTGAATATCCGTGTACTTTAAAAGCTTCCTCTGAAACCCTTCTTTGAGGGTTCAAATAACAATGAAAACGGTTCGAGGTTAAAATTTGATCATTAAGTTCTATGCAGCCTATCTCAACTATTCTATGTCCATTTTCAACTGAAAGGCCTGTAGTCTCTGTATCTAATACAATTTCTCTCATTCACTTATTTTTTTTAATATTAATTTTACATTCTTCTTAGCTGTGTTCCTAACAAAATTATTTTTTATAATATAAGTTGATTTTTTTTTTTTTAATTTTGAGGAAAATTGGTTTTTTCTTAGTATATTTATCAACTTTAGATTGATATTTTTTCTTTTATTCAGTTTTTGATTAATTTTTTTTTTATTAGCCTGGATAAAAACTATAATATCTTTTTTTGTATTCAATTTATTTTCAAAAAATAAAGGTACATCCAAGACAACAAATCTTTTTTTCTTATTTACTTTAAAGAAATGTTTCATTTTTTTTCCTTACTATTGGATGAATTATTTTGCCTAGAACATTTAAGTTTTTCTGTTTTTGGAAAATTATTTTAAGAAGCTCCTCTTTTTTTAAGGGGAAATTGCTTATTTTATTAGGAAATTTTTTTTTAATTTTTCTAAATAAAAATTTATCTTTTTGGTAAAGATTTGAGACTACTAAATCTGCATTAAAAACTGGGAATCTAAATAATTTTGAGAAGAAAGTTTTTCCTGAACCAATATCTCCAACTACCGCAATTCTTCTCATTTTAATATTTCTATTGTTTCCTCATCAATCTTTGGTAAGACTTTATTCCACAACGCAAAAGATTGATGGGCTTGATAAATAAACATCATTCTTCCATTTTCGGTCTTGTTTCCCTTTAGTTTGGCGTTTTTTAGAAATTTTGTTTCATTTGGATTGTAAATTACATCATAAAAAAATTTATTATTACCAAACTTATTTAAATCTAAGTCAAAATTTTCATTTTTTAATCCAACACTTGTTGCATTAATAACTATATCAAAATCAGGGATATCACCCCATTTTTGAACAGTAATTTCATTAAAAGTTTCTTTAATTTTTTCTGCCTTTTCAAATGTTCTATTAATTAAACAAATATTTTCACATCCCATGTTTTTTAAAGCAAAGATAATGGAAGGACTTACACCTCCAGCTCCTATTATAAGTGCTTTTTTTCTTTTCACATCATAATTTATATACCTTAGGGCTAGCTCAAATCCGGCAATATCTGTATTGTGACCTATTACTTTGTCTTGTTCTATACAAATAGTATTTACAGAGTTAGTTTTTTTTGCCTCAGAACTTAAGTCATCCAAAAACGGGATTACAGAATTTTTAAAAGGAACAGTAACATTGGCGCCGCTTATTTCAGAATTTCTTATGCTATCGATTAATTTTGGGATTTCTTTTTCCTCAAGAAATTTTTTTTCATAAATTGCTTCAATTCTATTTTTTTTGAACCAAAAGTTATGAAGTTTTGGAGACAGGGAATGGTCGATTGGATTTCCTATTACACAAAATTTTTTCATTTAATATTTTCCAAATATTTTTTAATACTTTTAATTGGAAGTCCCATAATTGTATCAACGTTTCCCTTAATTTCACTGAATAATTTTTTACCTTCCCCCTCTATTTGGTAAACATTATATGAATATAGGTTCTCATCTGATATCTTACTTAAGTATTCTTCAAGTTCTTTTTGGGTAAATTTTTTCATTGTCATCTCAGCTTTTTCTGTGTAATTCCAAATCATTTTTCCATCTAGGGATATACAAACAGAACTTATTAAAAAATGGGATCTCCCGTTTAATAAAGCTAAAATTTTCATCGCTTCTAACCTGTTAGATGGTTTTGAAATTAATTCACCCTCAAGATCAATTACACTATCCGCGCCCAAAACTATCTCTCCTAATTTTTTTTGGCTTACTTTGCTCGCTTTTAATTCTGCTAAGTTTTTAGATATTAGCTCTGGAGTAGCTCCTTGATTTATTAAAGATTTCTTTACTTCATCTTCGTCTAGATTTGATGGTTCAACTATACACTCAATCTTGTTTTCATCCAAAATTTTTTTTCTTACTTTGCTCTTTGATGCCAAAATTATTGATTTCATTTTTGGTTAAAGATATTGTGTATCTTCAAGACTGAAGCGGCTGTTTCTTCCACCGATTTTCTTGTCACGTCAATGCTTGGCCATTTATATTTCTGAAATAGTTTCCGAGCATCTTCCATTTCTTTTTGTACAGTATCTAAATTTGTATATTCTGTGCTCTCGTTATCTTTAATAGATTGCATCCTATTTTTACGTAAATCTACTAGCCTGTCAGGTTCTGCGGTTAAACCAACCACACATTTTTTTTGAGGATTTTTTTTTAGTATATCGGGGACAGAGTTTTCATTTACAAGTGGGATATTTGATATTTTCATTCCTTTGTTCGCAAGATAAATCGAAGTTGGAGTTTTGCTTGTTCTGCTTACACCTAAAAGGATGATATCAGATTTTTCAATGTCATCTACTGAATTACCATCATCATGATTCATTGTAAATTGTATAGCTTCAATTTTTTTATAATACTCGTCATCCATTATGTGTTGTCTACTTGGAACATTAAGAGCTTTTTGATCTAAAAGTTTAGAAAAACTAATAATCAAATCTCCTAGAATCCCAAAACATGGGATATTTTTTAAACTACACTCATTCGATAAATGTCTAGCTAATTTATTATCAACTATTGTGTATAATACTATAACATTGTTATTTTTTAGCGAAACTTCAAGGATTTTGGAGATTTGATTTTCTGTTCGCGTAAAAGAATAAAAATGCGTTTTGTACTTAAAATTTTTAAATTGAGCTTTAATTGCAAGAAATATTCTTTCCAGTGTTTCTCCTGTTGAGTCGGATATTAGATATATATCATATGTATTAATCATGTATAAAAAGTATAACCATGTGTATAAATTGCTTCATAAATTCTAAAAACCTTAATTCAAAGATTTTAATGTATAAGTGCTCATTTATATACATTTTTAAATATGTTAATAAATATAATACCTTTTAGATTAAAAAATGATAATTAATTAAAAGTTAAAGAATTCTAAGGTATATTTAATAAATCTTATGTGCAAAAACTGTTATAAACTTGTTGAAAAACATTAATTACCATTATTAACAATACATACTACAAATAATATAAATATTATTTAATTATATGAATACTCTCATACAGAACTGTATCAACAACAAGTTTTCTAAGACACCTATATGGTTAATGAGACAAGCAGGAAGATATTTGCCAGAATTCAGATCTATAAGAGAAAATAATCAAGATTTTATCAAATTATGTTTAAATACTAAATTATCATCTGAAATAACAATTCAACCAATTAATAGGTTTGATTTTGATGCTGCTATAATTTTTTCTGACATTTTATTAGTTCCATATGCGCTTGGTCAGCAAGTGAATTTTAAAAAAAATTTTGGACCTGATTTGAAGAAGATTGACTTAAATATATTAAATGATGTTAAAAAAGAGGATTTTCTTAAAAAACTAAATCCTGTTTATGAAACAGTTAAAGAAACAAAAAAGAAACTATCCATAAGCAATAAAGATACTATAGGCTTTGTTGGGGCTCCATGGACTCTTTTGCTGTACATGCTCAACAGAAAATCCCCAAAAGAGGGAAATTTTACTGTTTTTCCAAAAGATAAATATATCAATAATATTTTAATGAAGTTAGATGAATTCTTAAAAATTCACATTGAAGCTCAAATTGAAAGTGGTGCATCTATAATCCAGATTTTTGACAGTTGGGCCGGACTTCTTCCAGAAAATGACCTAGATTATTTTGTTTATAAACCCATCAAAAGCTTAGTAGATTTTATTAGACAAAAAAAAACAATCTCAATTTGTTTTCCAAGAAACATTAATAGTTACAAAGAATTTGTAGATAATGTGAACCCCGATATAATTAGTATTGATTATAATGTTGATCCTTTAATTATTAGAGAAACTATTGACATTCCTGTTCAGGGGGGTCTTGATCCAAAAATTTTACTTCAAAATAAAGAAATTGTAAGAAATGAAGTGACAAAATATTTAAAAACTTTCGATAAAAAAAGATATATATTCAATTTAGGACACGGTGTTTTACCGGAAACAAACCCGGATATGGTTAGATATTTAGTAGACGAAGTTAGGAGTTTTAATGGACAATAATCATCCCCAAGTAAACTTTGGAAAAACTGGTGTTTTATTAATTAACCTTGGAACACCAGACTCCACAGGATGGTGGGATATAAGAAAATATTTGAATGAATTTTTATCAGACAGACGAGTTATTGAAGTAAACCCTTTTTTATGGAAAATTATTTTAAACTTATTTATCCTTACTTTTAGACCCTCTAAAACAGCAAAAGCATATAAAGAAATATGGATGAAAGAAGAAAATATATCACCCCTACGATATTACACAATTAAGCAAGCTGAAAAAGTGAAATCTATTATATCTAATGAGAACTTGATTGTTGATTATGCAATGAGATATGGAAATCCAAGTATAAAGAGTAAAATGTTAGATTTACAAGAAAGCGGATGTGAAAACATTATAATACTTCCTCTGTATCCACAGTACGCAGCCGCAACAACAGCTACAGTTTGTGATGAAGTGTACAGGACGCTAATGAAAATGAGATGGCAACCTAGTCTTCAAATTATACCTCACTATGAATCTGAACCACTTTATATTCAAGCAATTGTGAATTCTATAAATAACAAACTGAGTAGCATTAATTGGAAACCTGATTTAATATTAGCTTCTTACCACGGCATACCAAAAAAATATTTTGACAAAGGTGATCCATACCACTGCTACTGTCACAAAACCTCTAGATTAATTAAAGAAACGTTTAAAAAAGACATACCTATTTTGACAACTTTTCAATCAAGATTTGGCCCACAAGAATGGCTTCAACCTTATACAGACAAAACTTTGGAAAACTTACCCAAGGAGGGAAAAAAAAACGTTTTAGTAATTTCTCCAGGTTTTTCCTCTGATTGTGTTGAAACTCTTGAAGAAATTTCTATTCAGGGAAAAGAAAGCTTTTTAGAGTCTGGTGGGGAAAAATTCGATACAATTCCTTGTCTAAATGATAACGAGGATCATATAAAATTATTGGTGCATTTAATCAACAAGAGCATAAGAAAATGAATTTTTATCTGATATTTAAATCCCTACATTTAATTGCTGTAATTTCTTGGATGGCTGGATTATTGTATTTACCAAGAATATTTGTTTACCACACAGAAAACTCATCAAATATTGAGATTTGCAAGGTTTTTAAAGTAATGGAAAGAAAATTGTACTTCTACATTATGTATCCAGCAATGTTGCTGTCATGGATATTTGGTTTAGCCTTAATACACTCGGTAGGCGCTGAATTACTTAGTGCACTTTGGATGCAGGTTAAATTCTTTTTAGTTGTCATTTTAACAGCTTATCACTTTTATCTTGGATCGTGTTTAAAAGCATTTAAAGACGACAGGAACACATTAGGATCAAAATACTTTAGAATTATTAATGAAATGCCAACGATACTGTTAATTTTGATCATTTTTTTTGCAATTTTAAAGCCATTAGGAGGTTGAAATATCATAAATATATATTATATTAATCTTATCAAATTACTTATTTCCCCACATGAAAATTCAAGAACTTAAAAAAAACAGTCCTGCACAATTAATTGAACAAGCTGAAAAGCTAGGTATTGAAAATGCGAGCACACTTAGAAAGCAAGAAATCTTATTTGCAATATTAAAAAAACTTGCCGAGAAAGGCGAAGAGATTACAGGAATGGGTGTGCTTCAACTTCTTCAAGATGGATTTGGTTTTTTAAGAGCGCTTGAATCGAACTATTTACCTGGAGCTGATGATATTTATGTAAGTCCAAGTCAAATTAGAAAATTTGGTTTAAGAACAGGCGATACTGTTGAAGGACCTGTTAGGGCACCCAAAGAAGGAGAGAGATATTTTGCTTTGCTACAAGTAAGTAAAATTAATCTTGAAGATCCAGAAAAATCTAGACACAAAATTGCTTTTGATAACTTAACTCCATTATAC
The DNA here is from genome assembly GCA_902610755.1 of uncultured Pelagibacteraceae bacterium. Classification (GTDB taxonomy): domain Bacteria; phylum Pseudomonadota; class Alphaproteobacteria; order Pelagibacterales; family Pelagibacteraceae; genus Pelagibacter. The sequence goes on from CACLWW010000003.1 coordinate 54,216, forward strand.
CCCAATAAGCAAATAGTGATGGAGGTTGAGACAACTACAGTTGAGAAAAAACCCAATCTAACACCAAGATTAATAGACCTTGTAAGTCCGATAGGCAAAGGGCAAAGATCTCTTATAATATCTCCACCAAAAGCTGGTAAAACAATGATTTTACAAAGCATAGCTAACTCAATTACCGCTAATCACCCAGAGTGCTATCTAATGGTTTTACTCATTGATGAAAGACCTGAGGAGGTTACAGATATGCAGCGGACTGTTAAAGGTGAAGTAATTAGTTCGACTTTTGATGAGCCCGCACAAAGGCACGTTGCGGTGGCAGAAATGGTTATAGAGAAAGCAAAAAGAATGACAGAACACAAAAAAGATGTAGTTATCCTTTTGGACTCGATAACTAGACTAGGAAGAGCTTACAACGCTGTAGTTCCAAGTTCGGGAAAGGTTTTAACAGGAGGTGTAGATGCTAACGCACTTCAAAGACCTAAGAGATTTTTTGGGGCAGCAAGAAATATTGAGGAGGGTGGATCTTTAACAATTATTGCCACAGCATTAATTGATACTGGAAGTAGAATGGACGAAGTTATATTTGAAGAATTTAAAGGAACAGGTAATAGTGAAACTATATTGGATAGAAAAATATCTGAGAAAAGAATATTTCCTGCAATTGATATCACAAAATCTGGAACTAGAAGAGAGGAGCTTCTTTTTGAAAAAAATGATCTTCAAAAAATGAATGTTTTAAGACGTATAATAGCTCCCATGGGATCAATGGATGCCATTGAGTTTATAAATTCAAAATTGAAAAATACCAAAAGTAATACAGAGTTTTTTAACTCCATGAATAAACCCTCTTAAGAAGCAAATTCAATATTTCATTTAAATTAATCTTTTATTTGGTAATATTTGTCTATGTCTGATGTTAATTTGCCAAAACTGCAAAAGCTTTTTCAAGAAAAAAGATACACAGATGTTGTTTTTGAGATCGAGGCATCAACAACAGAAAAAAATAGATCCCCATTTTTGTTAAATTTACTTGGTGTCTGTAGAGCATCACAAAAAGGCAAATCAGATAGAGATGTTAAATATGCTTTAAAAGATTTTGAGGCAGCATTTTATAAAGATAATTTAGGACAAATATCTCTAGACGCTTTATGTAGCCATATTACGCTCTGTGCAGAAATGGGAAGAAAAGAGAATGATTTAGTAAACAATTTTTTAATAACTGAAAAAATGTACCTAGAAGCAGAAAAAAAATATTCTAAAAACATAAAATATTTAGGTTACGGACTTGATCTTTATAAATATCTCATCAAGCATGAAAAAAGAATTTTAAAGGCATTAGAACTCATTAATATTAGAGGATTAGACAAGATGTTTGGAACAATACTTGTTACCTCTCAAATGTACTTAAACAATTGGTTTCAAAAAGATTTTATAGAATTCCAAAAAGAATTTGCAGAATTATTTACTGTTTATAATACCAAAAAAATATCTAAATTAGACTTCGATAAAAAAAAGATAAAAGTTGCTTTCATGTCTCCTGATTTTAAACAATCACATTCTATTTCTTATTTTATAATTAATCTCATTAAAGATCTAAAACAAACAAAATTTGAAACTTACGGATTATCTCTTGTAGAGACCTTTGAAAAAGACAAAACAACTGATTTTTTCGAAGAACTTTTTGATCAATGGATTGATCTTGGAGACAAATCAGATCAAGAGATTGTGAATAGTATTCAAAATTCAAATATAGATATTTTAATTGATTTAGCTGGTTTGTGGTCGGCGAACAGAGTAAGTATTTTTAATACAAGAATTTGTCCATTACAAATAAGTTGGCTAGGGTATAATAATTCAACGGGGCTTAAAGAAATAGATTTTATTTTAGCAGATGTAAATACTGTCAAGGATGAAAAGAAATATTATGGAACAGAAATTTATAAACTTCCCAAGATTTGGAATTCTCATTGTGGAGTTAATCATGAAAGACATTTTAATGAATTACCTATAAAAAAAAATGGTTATTTTACTTTTGGATCACTAAATAATTTTATGAAAGTAAATGAGAAAGTTATGGATGTTTGGGTAAATATCTTACAAAAGGTAAAAAATTCCAAAATAATTCTAAAATCATCTTTATATGTATGTGAAGATGTTATTTTAAAAAGATTCGAAAAAGAGGGCTTAACAAAATCAATTGAAATTTTAAAAAAAACAAAAAAAGAATCATCTCATATAAATGTTTATGATAAGATTGATTTGTGTTTAGATACATTTCCATTTAATGGAGTAACAACAACTTTTGAAGCTTTATGGAAAAATGTGCCTGTTCTTACTAAAAAAGGATATAATTTTAATTCTAGATGTGGAGAAAGTATTTTAAAAAATGCTGGTCTTAATAATTTTATAGCAATAAATGATGAAGACTATATTAATAAGGCTGTTTTTTATGCAAACAATATTAGTAAATTGGAAAATATAAGAAAGGAACTCTTTGATAAAGTTTTAGACACCCCCCTGTTTGATACAAAAAAGTTTAGTAATGATTTTTGTTTGGCTCTAGAAAATATGCTAAATTCTGTAAAAAACAATTACAAATAACCTAACTCAACCATTTCTTTATAAAAAACTTTTTCTACTTTTTTTATTAAATCTACAGACAGTTCATCTTTCCATGAACCAGTCTTACCTTTCCTAAAAAATAACTCACTCTTTCCTTTTTCAATAAAGCCTTGTTTTTTCTCCATTTTCTGAAGTTCCTCAAATTTTGTTTTTTTAAGTGATTCTTTCAATTTGTCCTCATTTTTTTCCGCACCATCAATGTGATGTAAATAATTTATAATTTTAAGGAAAGTATTAAATTCGTTTGAAACCATATCTTCATATTTTATAATTAATATTTTACTTGATTTATAGTTTTTCCATGAATTGTAATGATCAGCCCATGACCCTAAAAGTGAAATTTTATGCGTTTCTGTTGACTCATAATTATCGGAGGATGACATATGAACAAAGGCAGTCTCATAATTTAATCCTACATGGTGTGAATATGAAACTAAAACATCCCTAGGATCTCTCACGAGGTAAATTCCACCTACTGTATTCTTATTAGTGGTAAATTTATAAGGTCCTATAGTACACATTGAATTATGAGTTTTAACAAAATTTATTCTGTTATTAAGATTTATGTAATCTTGCATTAGTTCCCAATTTTTTACAATTTCAGAAAATTTATAATAATCTACATTAAAATGTTTGAGTATACTGATGGACGGAAAACCCTTTGACTGAAAATCATCATGAATTGTGTCCTGAAGTTTAAATTCAGATTTAGATTTTTGATAATAACTTTTCAAAAACATTCTTAACCACGTGTTCCCACTCTTTGGATAAGAAGCCAGCCATATAATCATAATATATTTTAATGATATCCTTATGTGAAATTCAATATATAATATATTAATGACAATTTGTGCTTTATCTTCTGGAATAGGAGCTTCTGGCGTTGCTATAATAAGAATATCAGGTCCTGACACTGGTTTTTTAATTAAAACTCTCACAAATAAGGCACTACCAAAGCCGAGAGAAGCTACTCTTCTAGAATTAAACAATATCAACAATAATAGACCGATAGATCAAGGGATAGTTTTGTGGTTTCCTGGTCCCAAAAGTTATACAGGCGAAGATATGGCAGAATTACATGTTCATGGAAGCAAAGCGGTAGTCAAAGAGCTTCAAGAAACACTCTTAAGCACTAAAAAGTGCAGAATGGCAGAGCCAGGTGAATTTACAAAGCTTGCATTTCTGAATGGAAAGATAAATTTACTTCAAGCTGAGGCAATAGGGGATTTAATAGCAGCAGAAACTGAAATTCAAATGGAACAAGCTCAAAATATTATAAAAGGTAAATCTTTTTTAAAATTTAATGAGCTTAGAGAGAATTTAATTAAAGTTTTATCAAAAATTGAGGCAAAGATTGACTTTCCAGATGAAGATTTACCCTCCAATGTTCTTGACGATGTCAAAAGGGACGTTTCTAATATTGAGAATGAAATTAAAAAAGTATTAACCAGTTATGAAGTTGGAGAGAGAATAAGAACAGGTTATAAAATCGCAATTGTTGGTCCACCAAACTCTGGTAAATCAACATTAATGAATTATTTAAGCAAAAGAAATGTTGCAATAGTATCGGATGTTGCCGGAACTACTCGAGATGTATTGCAAACAAATTTAAATTTTTACGGTTACCCGGTTATAATTTCAGACACCGCAGGTATAAGAGACTCAAAAGATGTAATTGAAAAAGAAGGAATTAAGCTTGCTTTTAAAAAAGCAGAGGAAGCTGATCTTAGAATAGTTGTTATAGAGCCAAAAAATGTTGATTTTTATGGTTTTTTGAATGATCTATTTAATAAGAACACGATCTTAGTAATTAACAAATCTGACCTTAATAAATTTGATGTGAAGGATAGACTTAATAAATATAATCCAATTTCTGTGTCTTTTCTCAAAGAAAAAAACATTGATGAATTATTAGATCGCATTAAAAAAAATCTAATCACTGATATGAAATTTAGTGATGATGTTTTTGTAACCAGAGAGAGACATAGAAATAATTTAAAAGAGTGTTTAATAAATTTGCAAAACTTTAAAGACAAAACTGAGTCTTTAGATTTTGATAAAGGTGCGGAAGATCTTAGACTAGCACAAGTCAGTTTAGGTAAAATTGTTGGAAAAGTCGATGTAGAGGCCATATTAGGTAGTATTTTCAACGATTTCTGTATTGGCAAATAACCATAATTTTGCTGGATTTTTAGTATCTTTTTTAATTAAATCGTTGGTATTAGCCAATTTTTTAATGTTTTTTTGTTAAAACTTGTAAAATTCCTCATCAATTATAAATTCTAAGTATGAAAAATAATTTTTCATTTGATGTTGTAGTAATTGGCGGTGGTCACGCTGGTTGTGAAGCAGCTGCTGCATCTGCTCGAATGGGTGTTACAACTGCATTGTTTACGAACGACACTAATACTATAGGCGAGATGTCTTGTAACCCAGCAATTGGTGGGCTAGGTAAAGGGCATTTAGTAAGAGAAATAGATGCTTTAGATGGTGTTATGGGAGACATAGCTGATAAGTCTGGAATTCAATTTAGATTACTAAATAGAAGCAGAGGTCCAGCAGTTCAAGGACTACGAACTCAAAGCGATAGGTCTATTTATAAAAAAGAAATGCAGTCAAAACTGATAAACTATTGTAATTTAAGCATATTTTCGATGTCGATTAATCAATTTATAATTGAAAATAATGAGATAAAAGGCCTCAAGGCAGTAGATGGTACTGAAATCAAATGTTCTAAGGTAATTCTGACAACGGGCACTTTTTTAAATGGTTTGATACATATAGGTGATAAAAGAACACCAGCTGGTAGGTATGATGAAAAACCGACGTTAGGTTTATCGGATCAATTAAGAAAATATGATTTTAAATTAGGTAGACTAAAGACCGGAACTCCTCCAAGATTAGATGGCACAACAATCAATAATGATAATCTTGAACGACAAGATGCAGATAAAGATATTTCTTTTTTTTCTTTCTTAACTAAGAAAGTTTATAACGATCAAATTTCATGTAATATGACTTACACAAATAAAAAAGTTCACGAGATTATTTCTGAAAATTTAAAAAAGAGTGCAATGTATTCTGGAAGTATTCAGGGTGTTGGTCCTAGATACTGTCCATCTATTGAAGATAAAATTTATAAATTTAAAGATAAGACTAGACATCAGATCTTTTTAGAACCTGAAGGCCTTAACGATAATACAGTGTATCCAAATGGTATTTCTACATCTCTCCCAGAAGAGATACAGTATAAAATATGTCGTAATATCAACGGTTTAGAGGAGGTCAAAATTATAAGACCTGGATATGCAATAGAATATGATTATGTTGACCCTAGAGAGCTTTTCTCAACCTTAGAGACTAAGAAGATTAAAAATTTCTATTTAGCAGGACAAATAAATGGAACAACAGGTTATGAAGAAGCTGCAGCACAAGGATTGATTGCCGGGGCCAATGCAGCGTTGTCAATTCAAAATAAAGAACCATTAATTTTAGATAGATCTCAAGCTTATATCGGTGTCATGATAGATGATTTAGTTACTAAAGGAGTTGCTGAGCCTTATAGGATGTTTACTTCAAGAGCCGAATACAGATTAACCCTTAGATCTGACAATGCTGATTTAAGATTAACTGAAATAGGAATAAGTATTGGCTTAGTCTCAAAAGAAAGAGCTGAAGTTTTTAATTTAAAAAGTAAGAACTTAAAGAATATTACTAGCAAAATGGATGAATTAAAAATTTCACCCTCAAAGGTATCTAAATTTGGGCTAAAAATTGCTAAGGATGGTATTTTAAGGACTGCTAGCAACATACTAGCTCAAAAAGGTGTGACTATGCACAAAATTAGGGAAATTTGGCCTGAGTTGACCTTTATTTCTAAGGATATAGATGAACAATTGGAGACGAATGCCCATTATAAGGGTTATCTAAAGAAGCAAAATGCTGATATATTAGCTTTTAAAAGAGATGAAAATCTTAAAATTCCAGATAACATCAATTATGATAGTTTTTCTGGGTTTTCAAACGAAGTTAAGTCAAAATTCAAGCAAATTAAGCCCAAAACAATGGGTCAGGCACTCAGAATTGACGGTATAACCCCAGCGGCAGTATTTATTCTGTTGTCACATCTTAAAAGAAAGTCTATTAAGAAGATAGCTTGATAGATTCGCATAAAATTAATTACTCAAAACTAGACACTTTGAATGTTTCACGTGAAACATTTCTTGAATTAGATGAATTTAAAGAAATGATTTTGGATGAAAACAAAAAAATAAATTTAATTAGCCAACATACTGAGGAGTTAGCCAGAGATAGACATATAATTGACTGTGCACAAATCATTGATTTAATTGATGAAAATCACCTATCTTGCACTGATTTAGGATCCGGCTCAGGTTTACCTGGTTTAGTTCTAGCTATAATTAAAAAAAAACAAAAATCGAAGATGAAATTTTTTCTTTACGAAAAAAGTTTTAAAAAAAGCAATTTTTTAAAAAAAGTTATTAATAAATTCGAACTTAACGCTGAAGTAATAAATCAAAATATATTTGATCAAAAAAAATTAAATTCTGATTTGATTGTAGCAAGAGCATTTAAACCTTTGCCGATTATTTTAGATTTAGTAACGAAAAACTTTAATGATTTTAAAGACATCATTTTGTTTTTAGGAAAAACTGGAAAGAGTTCAATTGAACAATGTTTACAAAATTGGAATTTAGAATTTATAGAGAAAAAAAGTGTAACAGAAAAAGACTCAATCATAATAAAAATAAATAAAGTGAATAAAAAAAAATGAAAGAAAAAATTATTTCAGTCATTAATCAAAAAGGCGGTGTTGGAAAAACGACGACAGTAATTAATTTAGCGGCAGGACTTAGTTTAAATGGAAAAAAGATACTAGTTATAGATTTGGACCCACAAGGAAATGCAACAACAGGATTAGGTTTGTCTAATATAGCAGATACTAGCAAATCAATTTATGGTGTTCTGAACGGAAAAGAGGAGATTCAAGGCTCAATTCAAAGGACTAACTTTCAAAATTTAGATATCGTAACATCAAATGTTGATTTATCTGGTTTGGAGGTTGAAACTGCAGATGACGAAAATAGAGCATATCTTTTAAAGACCAAATTAACCGCATATTTAAACAATTATAGCCACTCATATGACTACGTCCTGATTGATTGCCCGCCTTCTTTGAGCTTATTAACCGTGATGGCTTTAGTGGCATCAGACTCATTAGTTGTGCCTTTACAGACAGAATTTTTTGCCCTTGAAGGGATAACTCAGCTTATTAAAACTATAGATCGTATTAAGGTAGGCCTTAATCCAAATTTATTTGTGAGAGGTATTTTGTTAACAATGTATGATAAAAGAAACAGATTATCTGCACAAGTTGAAACAGATGCAAGAGATTATTTTAAAGAAAAAGTCTATCAAACAGTAGTTCCTAGAAATGTTCGTTTATCAGAAGCACCCTCACATGGGGTTCCTGTTTTAATATATGATAAACAATGTCCAGGAAGCAAATCTTATATTAAATTTACAGAGGAGTTTTTGGCTCAAGAATCGAGTTTCGTAACAGCAGCATGAGCAGTATTTTTAAAAATAAAAAAGGTTTAGGAAGAGGATTGTCATCTTTAATAGGAGATACAAAAACAGTTTCAAAAAACAATAAAATTTCAGTTAGTGATTTAATTAGAAATAGATATCAACCAAGAAAAACATTTGATGAAGAAAGCTTGGAGGAGTTAACTAATTCAATTAAGTCTAGAGGTATCATTCAGCCAATTATTGCAAGGCCATCAAGTGGAAATAAATATGAGATAATAGCAGGCGAGAGAAGGTGGTTAGCAGCTCAAAGAGCAGGTTTGCATGAGGTGCCAGTAGTTGTCGTTGATGCTGACGATAAAAAGGCTCTTGAGTTTGGTATTGTTGAAAATGTTCAAAGACATGACTTAAATTCAATAGAGGAAGCAGAGGGTTATAAAAGGTTGATCGATGAGTTTAGCTATGACCAAGAACAAGTTGCTAAATTTATAGGCAAAAGCAGAAGTCACATTACTAATAGTTTAAGACTTTTAACACTATCAAGTTATATAACTGACTTAATAAAAACTAATAAGATCTCACCAGGTCATGCAAAAATTTTAGTTGGACTTAGTAATTCAGATCAAATTGCAAAAAAAATAATTAAAAAGCACCTTTCAGTAAGACAAACAGAGAATCTTGTAAGACTTTACAAGTCACCAACTAAATCAATTAAATTATTACAAGACCCCAATATTAAAAGAATTGAGACCGACCTTATGGAAAAAATAGGTCTCAAAACTCAAATTACAAATAAGAAAAACAACAAAGGGTCTGTAACTTTTGATTATAGAGATTTAGATCAACTAAATCGATTGATAGAAATTATTAAGAAATATTACTAATTGTTATTTGAAGTTTCGTAAATTAAATTAAAAACTAGCATCAAACTTATTGAACTGTTTTTTTTTATGAAAATCTCAGTTTTATTAATATTCATTATCAAATCCTTTATTTTTGATTTTGACCAACATTCAAGTTGTTTTTTTATTATTGGCTTATCCTTCCAAAAAATTGGAGGTGCATGATTATTTATCAAACTATCAAAGCTTAAATTCTGATCATGCTTTTCGTAGAGATTAAGTAATCTTTTTGCTTTTTGTAGAAATGTTCTTAAAATTAATATTCCATCTTCAGATTTATAATTACTTTCATTGAGTATTTCTGAAGTTTTTTTTGTATTTTTTGATAAAGATGTATCTACGAGTTCAATAATGCTAAAGTTTTCAGATAAATTTGTTAACTTAAATATTTCCTCTAAGCTTATATTTTTTTTATCTTGTACATATATAAGAATTTTGTCCAATTCAGATTTTAAATGACCTCTGTCTCCATTACATCGATTTACTAAAAGATTTATTGTTTCTTGTGAGATGCTTATTTTATAATTATAAAAAAACTTTTTTGCAATTTCCATTAACGCAATTGATGTGTCTTTATAGGTTGGTATAATTACTAACTCTTTACTTTTCTCAAATAGGGCTCTTAACTTTGATTTCTTTTCTAATGTGTTTGCATTTAATATAATCTTAGTATCGGAAATTTTTTTTTCTAATACAGTCTCAATAATTCCATAAATTTTTTCTGAGCACCTATTTATGATAAGTATTTTCTCTTTCTCAAAAAGCGATTTGTTATACACTTTTTCATAAAACAATTCTTTATTATCAATGATTTGAGTTTCATCGAAGTCATTAATGCTGCCACTTAAATTTTTTTTCAAAATATTAATAATTTCTTTTTTAAAACCTTCATTTTCACCATATATTAAGAAAAATTTTTGATTATCCAATTTATTCTTTTTAATTTCGAAGGTTTTAACTATCATTTAATGTTTCCAGCATAAAGATTATATCATTAGAAATTTTATTACTTAGATTATTTATAATATTATTTTCATATTGACTCATTTTAAATTTATCACTTTGTATGTCATAACTAAATTCTTCATTAAAATTCTTGCTTACTAAAATATTATCTTTTTCATTTTTCACCTGCAAATTAAGATCTATTGATAATTTTTTTTTTGATGGATCACCTTTACTATCTTTAAGAATTGTCGTTATTGACTGTTTGTAATCCATTTCTAGTTTAACTTTTGTTAATCCATCTTGATTTGAAAGCGCCATAACCATTTTTTCAATTGTAAACGAATTTCTGTTTTTATTATTGTTTTTTATCTCTATAATTTGAAAGTTACTATTTTTTGAGCTGTATATTGGTTTAAATCCGCAATTTGTTAATATTATTGATATGAAGATAATTGATAATAAAGATTTCATTTTACTATAAGATTTATCAGCTTATTTTTGACAATTATATGTTTAAAAACTCTTTTCTTATCGATGAAATTTGAAACCTTTTTGTCTTTTTTAACATTTTCTAAAAGATCCTTATCATCCAAATTTTTTTCAATTTTTATCAAAGATTTTTTTTTACCGTTAATTTGAATAACTATATTAACATATTTATCTTCTAAATATTCTTTTCGTGCTGAAGGCCAAGAAATTGTATTACTATTTTTTATGTCATTTAAGCATTCTGATATTAAATGTGGCAATATCGGAAACATTAAAATTAAAATTTTTGTATAATTTTTTTCCAGATCTTTTATATCCAATTTTTTAATTTCTTTACTTAAAAAGTTATACGTTTCGTGGAGGTAAGCTATTAGAACATTCATATTAAATTTCTCAAGACTAAATGTGAATTTTTCAATTAATTTATTTGTATAAATAGTTAAATCCATATCCTTATCAGTCCTTTTTTTATTTACTATTTCCTTAGTAATTTCTTTGTGCAATATCCAAAACTTTTGAATAAACTTATAAGCCGCGATCATCCCTTGCTCAGACCATTGGACATCCTTCTCTGGTGGGCTGTCGGATAAAATAAAAAATCTTACCGCATCAGCACCAAATTGATCCATAATTTTTTCAGGATCAATTGTGTTCTTTTTTGACTTTGACATTGACTCAGATGGTCCTACAATAATTTTTTTTTTATCTTTGATTTTGAAATAATCTTTACCATTTTCGGTAAAAACTTCATCTGGACTTACCCATTTATTTTTTTCATCTTTATAAGTCTGGTGACAAACCATTCCTTGTGTAAATAGACCTTGAAATGGCTCAGGTGAAATAAAATTTTGATTTTTAAATTTTAAAGCTTGCATGAAAAATCTTGAATACAATAAATGTAAAATTGCATGCTCTACTCCACCGATATATTGGTCAACTGGCATCCAATATTTTATATCTTCATTATCAAAACCGTATTCACTATTTTCTGGTGAGCAAAAACGTAAGAAATACCATGAAGAGTCAACAAATGTATCAAGTGTGTCTGTATCTAAATTACATTTTTTCCCATTAATTTTAATTTCTTTCCATTTTCTTTGATGATCTAAAGGATTACCTTTTGTATTAAGATTTATTTTTTCTGGAAGTTTAATAGGCAACATTTCTTTTGGGACTTTAACAATATCTCCGTTTTCATCATATGCGATAGGTATAGGGCATCCCCAATATCTTTGACGGGATATTCCCCAATCTTTAAGCCTAAAATTTATTTTTTTATTCCCTAACTTATTTTTTGTTAAATAATCAATACTTTTTTCAATTGCTTCTCCAGGAGTTTTGAGCCCATTTAAAAAAGATGAATTTATCATTAAGCCTTCTTCAACAAAAGCTTCATCTTTTACTTGAAAATCATCTTCCTTATCTTTTGGTCTTACAACAGTTTTAATATTTAATTTATATTTCTTCGCAAATTCAAAGTCTCTTTGATCATGAGCCGGACATCCAAAAACTGCTCCAAATCCATAATCCATAAGCACGAAATTTGCAAAGAATACTGGTACTTTAATGTTTGGTTCAAAAGGATTTAAAGCTTGAAGATTTGTTTTAAAACCGATCTTTTCAGCTTGAGCAATAGACTCTTCTGTTGTTCCAGTTTTTGAACATTCCTCTTTAAAAATTTTAAACTCTTGATTATTTTCATAATGTTTTGATAGGGGATGATCTACAGATAAAGCCAAAAATGAGAATCCAAATAAGGTATCAGGTCTTGTCGTAAAACATTTTATGTTCTTAACTGGTAAATCTCCTTCAATCCTAAAATCAATTTCACAGCCAAATGATTTACCTATCCAGTTTTTTTGCATAGTTTTTACTTTATTAGGCCATTCAGATAAACTATTTAAACCATTAAGTAATTGCTCTGAAAATTTCGAAATATTAAAAAACCATTGATTAAGCTTTTTCCTTTCCACCTGCGCACCAGATCTCCATCCTCTACCATCTATAACTTGTTCGTTAGCAAGAACTGTTTGATCTACTGGATCCCAATTGACATAATTTTCTTTTCGATAAACCAAGCCTTTATCGTATAATTCTAAAAAAAAAAGTTGTTGATGCTTATAATAATTTGGGGAACACGTAGATATTTCTCTATCCCAATCTATAGAAAGACCTAATCTTTTTAATTGTGTCTTCATGGCTGAGATATTTTTTTCAGTCCATTCTTTTGGATCTAGATTGTTTTCTTTTGCTGCATTCTCGGCAGGCATTCCAAACGAGTCCCATCCCATTGGATGAAGGACATTAAAATCTTGCAACCTTTTAAATCTAGCTAAAACATCTCCAATTGTGTAATTTCTTACATGGCCCATATGAATTTTTCCTGATGGATAAGGAAACATCTCCAAACAATAAAACTTCTTTTTAGATAAATCTTTTTTAGTTTTAAAAGTTTTGTTTTTATCCCAAAACTTTTGCCATTTTTCCTCTGTTGATTTGAAATTGTATCTATCCACTTACGAAAAAATTATCTTCTTTTAATCACGCTTTTGCCTTTTTTATTCCCTTTGGTCTCTTTATATTTTTTGAAGTCGTCTTTTTCAAATAATGCTGCCTTTTTTAAAATAGCCAGTTTTAACTCACCTTCAAGTTTTGATTTTATCTT
>CACLWW010000004.1 GCA_902610755.1 uncultured Pelagibacteraceae bacterium
TGTAAGGATCTATGATTTCGCTTTTAACAGTTTCAGGAATTTTACTGTATAAAACTCCCATTTCTAGAGTACCCAATTCTTTATTATTATTTAATTTTGTTGCTACTTGAATAATTGAGGAAAAAGATAGAACCTTACCAACATGTTCTGTATTTTCTAAATAATTATGTACCTTATTTATTTTGTCGATCTTGTCTTTTGTAAACCAATATTTACTTTCGTCACCGTCTTCCTCATCCCAGTCTTTGAACTCATCATCATCTCCAACGGTTTCGTCATTTTTTTTTCCAGAAAACTTTAAAATGATTTCTAAAGGTGTTGTGCCACCAAGTTTTTCGTCAATTAATTTCATTCCTTGATAAATTTCAGTATCTTTACTGAAATAATTGATAAAACTATTTTCGACCTTCAACTTTAACATTCCAAAAATACTAAAAAATATTAAAAAAACTGAAACGAGAAAAACTAAATTGGTTTTTTCTATTGAAAGTTTAGAAAGAGGATTTGTTAAAAAAGATAAAGATTTTTCATGTACATTTATTTCTTTTGAGTAAAAAATACCCAGCAATGCAGGAAGCAAAGTAAAAGTGATAAAAAACGAAGTTATCAATCCAAAAGTCATCATCCATCCGAAGTCAATAATCGGTTTAATGCCACTAAAAATTAAAGATAAAAAAGCACAAATTGTTGTTAACACCGTATAAAGTATTGGCCAAACCATTTTAGAAGTTGCAATTTTTAAAACTTCATAATTATTAAGATCTGAATTATTTTTAACCAGCTGTATATACCTTGTGCTAATATGAATGTTCATAGCCATTGTAAGTATCAACATCATTGCGATGAAATTTGATGATATGACTGTGACCTTCCAATTCATAATACCCAAAAATCCAATCATTATTATCACTGCAATAAAGCAACTAGAAATAGGGATTGTAATCCAAAGAATTTTTCTAAAAACAAACCATAAAGTAATTATAATAAAAGCGAAGACACCGATACCAAATACAATTATATCTTTTTTAATGAATGTCATCATGTCATCAGCTATCATAGGTATTCCTCCTAGATGAATTTTCCCAATACTTTTAAATGAATCAATTACTTCTCTTATTTCTTTGATATTTTGACGATTTTGAGATTTAAGTTTGTCTTTATATTCTTCAAATTCTTTTTCATTGTCAAATGCGGATAACTCTAAAACTTTTTTTCTTTTTAAATTGACTATGATACCTGTCGTCGTTGCATCTTCACTTATCACTAAATTTTTAAAAACTGGGCTGTTTAAAATTTCATTAAATGCTCTATCTTTATCTATGTCCTCATCCTTAAGTGTTCTAAAATTTTTAATACGATCCATGAGCGGTTCGTCAGAACTTTCAAGTAGAGGCACGTCTAATATTGTGACGACACTATGCACCCAATCGAGACTTTGAATTTTATATTTTAAACTAAGAATGTTGTTAATTGAGCTCTCAGAGATCAAAGCCTCTTTGGGGGTAAAGGTAAGAACCAAAAAATCTTTAGATTTATATCTTTGATTAATTTCTTTCAAATATTCTAAATCTGGATCACCCTCTATAAGCAAAGTTTCAGAGGATGCATCTAGTCTAAAATCTTTCGTGTTAATTAAAAAAAAAGAGGTTATCAAAATTAATGCCAAAAAGACTAAACGTGGTTTTTTTAGAATTAAAGATTGATATAGATTTGAAAACATTACTAAATATATATCTTATATTTAATTATTTGTTTTATCATTAAATTTAGTAAACATTTCCTCAAATTCTAATATGATTTTACCGGTAGGACCATGTCTTTGTTTACCAATTATTAATTCTGCTAAATGCGAAATTTCATTCATTTTGGCTTGCCATTCTGCATGTTCGACTGTAGCTGGTCTCGGCTCTTTATTTTTTAGATAGTAACCCTCTCTATAGACAAACATTACAACGTCTGCGTCTTGCTCAATAGATCCAGACTCTCTAAGGTCTGATAATATTGGTCTTTTGTCATCCCTAGTTTCAACTGCCCTAGATAATTGAGATAAAGCTAAAACAGGTACAGCAAGTTCTTTTGCTAGAGCTTTAAGTCCCTGTGTAATTTCAGAAATTTCTTGGACACGGCCTTCTTTAAAATTTGTAGCCCTCATCAATTGTATATAGTCGACTACCACCATATCCAAACCATAAAGTCTTTTGATTCTTCTAGCTCTATTAGATAGTGACGCAATAGTAATTGCTGGAGTTTCATCTATATAAAGCGGTAATTCAGAAATATTTTTTGATGTTTCTAAAAATTGTTCAAATTGCTCCTCAGAAATTTTACCTCTTCTAATATCATTAGATTTTATTCTTGATTGTTCAGCTAAAATTCTTGTTGATAATTGTTCAGAAGACATTTCAAGAGAAAAAAAAGCTATACAAGATTTTCTATTTGTTTTTTGGATATTTGTCGCAGCATTAAAAGCAATATTTGTTGCCAAAGCAGTTTTACCCATAGCAGGTCGTCCAGCAATAATTAATAAATCAGATTTATGTAAGCCACCTAACCTGTCATCGAGATCCCGTAAACCGGTAGGGACACCAACAATTCCCTCTTCATTTTTGTATGCGTTAGAAGCCATATCAATTGTTTGTCTTACAGCTTCATCAAATTTAATTATATTAGAATTAAAGGAACCTTTTTCAGCGAGGTCGTAAAGTATTTTTTCTGAGTTCTCTATTATAGATTTTCCGTTTATATTTATGTCGTTTAGTTTAGCTGTATCAATAATGTTTTCTGAAATTTTAATAAGCTCTCTTCGTACGAACATATCATAAATAATTTTTGAATATTCTATAGCCTGTCTGGCTGACGTCGAAAATTTCGTTATTTTGATTAAATACTCAGGTACATTGAGATCATCATTTTCACTTTCAAAATAATTTTTAAGGGTAATAGGATTTGCCAGTAGTCCTTTGTAAATAAGATTTTGAATAGATCCAAATATTTTCTGGTGCAGTGGATCAAAAAAATTTTTATCAGATATTATTCCTGTAATTTCATCAAAAATTTCATTTTGAGTTAAAATAGACCCTATAACTGATTGTTCAGCCTCAACATTATTTGGAAGTTCTTTAAAGTTATTTTGAATGAGATTTAAAGTTTTATTCATGTTTAATTGTACAATTTTACGAGATAAAAAACAGCACAAATACACTATGGGGAAAAAAATGTATAAACTATTTGATGTTATCTGAAGAAATAACTTTTATTTTTATTTCTGCTTGTACCTCAGAATGAAGATTGATTTTAACTTTAAAGGTACCTAAAGATTTGATTTCATTTAAAGGTTGTATAAGAGAAGGTTTAATGTCGATTTTATCAGATAAATTTATAATCTTAGAAATTTCTGTAGGCTTAATTGATCCGTAAAGATCTTTATTTTCTGTAGTAAGTTTTTTTACCTCATAAGTTTTGTTCTTCAAACTTTCATATATCTGCTTAGCATTTTTTTTCTTCTCCTGATCTTTTTTATTAAGTTCAGTCTTAATTTTTTCCACCTCTTTAATATTTTCTTTTGAGGCATATAAAGCTTTCTTATTTGAAATTAGGTAATTTCGAGCAAAACCTCTTTTAACATCTATTACCTCACCAATAGATCCAATTTTAGCTAAGTTTTCTAACAATATAACTTTCATAATTTAGATTAAAGCTAAGTTTCTAGCCCTTTTTATCGATAATGAGAGCTCTCTTTGTTTTCTCTGTGAAACATTTGTTATTCTTGAAGGAAGAATTTTACCATTTTCTGAAACAAACCTTTTTAACAATTTAATATTTTTATAGTCTACTTTCGGAGCATCTTTTATTGATAACGGGCAACTTTTTTTAAATCTAAATTTGTTAGGTTGAAAAATACTCAGTTTTGAAAAACTACTACTTTTTCCTTTTTTTGAATTCTTTTTTCTATTTTTCATCTATTTCTTTTTTCCTTTTTTGACTTCTTCAACTTCTTCTTTTCCAAAATAATTTTCTTTTAAATCAAATTTTTTTACTCTGATAGTTACATAACGTAGTAAGTTCTTGTCTATTCTTTCACTCTTCTCTAATTCTTTTATTAAGTCGCCATTACCTTTAATTTTAAAATGTATGTAGTTTCCTTTTTTGTTTTTTTTGATTAAATAAGATAAGTTCAATAAACCCCAGTCTTGAGTTTGGACTAAATTACCTTTGTTTTCCTCAATTAACTTAGAATATTTTTCTTTTAAACTTTTAATTTGTGAAGGACTTATGTCTTGCCTAGCTATAATTGTATGTTCGTATAGATTCATTGCTAATTTTATATAAAAAAAATTGATATACTATTATAATAGTTTTATTACAAGATAAAAAAAAGAGTTAAATAAAGATGTTTTCTATAGTTTTTCCAGGTCAAGGGTCACAAAAAATTGGAATGGTTAAGGAATTTTATGAAAAATATGATCTAACAAAACAATCTTTTAAAAATGCAGATGCAATTCTTAATGTTCCAATTACAAAAATCATATTCGAGGGTCCAGAAGATCAATTAAATTTAACTGAAAATACTCAACCAGCTATATTTCTAGCTAGCTATTGTATTTTTGAGATTATTAAAAAAGAATTTGGATATGATTTTAAAAAATTTAAATATTTTGCCGGTCATTCTTTGGGTGAATATTCTGCTTTGGCTTGTGCAGGCTCTATAAGTTTTGAAGATACACTAAAAATTTTACAAAAAAGAGGGAAGCTTATGCAAGAAGCTGTACCAAGTGGTGAAGGAGCTATGTTGGCAGTCCTAGGGATAAGCTCCATTGAACTGGATGAAATTTTAAATAAAAATAAAGATAAGTACGAATGTTTTATAGCGAATGACAATTCTAGACTTCAAGTAGTTGTAAGCGGTCTTAAAAAAGACATTAATTTGTTATCAGATGATTTATATAGTAAAAAAATAAAGAACTTAAAGTTAAATGTTAGTGCTCCTTTTCACTGCAAATACATGAAAAAAGCCTCTGAAAAAATGGCAGTCTTTATTAATGATTTGAAAATGAAAGAATTAGACAAGCCTATTATATCAAATGTTACAGCTAAAGAGACAGTTTCATCTAAAGAAATCAAATCTCTTTTGATATCTCAAATCGAAAAAAAAGTTCGTTGGTTAGAGTGTGTTGAATATATGGTAAATAATGGAGTAAAAAATTTTGTAGAAATAGGACCAGGAAAAGTGTTATCAGGGTTAATAAAACGAATTAATAAAGACTTAAATGTAAATTCGATTAATAATGAGGAAGATATAAAGTTATTGATAAATGATTAATCTAAAAAATAAAAAAGTTGTCATAACAGGTGCAACAGGTGGAATTGGAAACTCAATTATAGAAAAATTTTATTCTCAGGGAGCAAACGTTTTAGGCACAGGCACAAGAGAAGAAAAATTAAGCAAACTAAAAAATGATTTTAATGGAATTATCGCAAAAAAGTTTGATATATCAAAACATGATGAAATAGAAAATTTTGTGGATATTGCTTGTAATGAGTTAAATGGTTGTCCAGAAATACTTATTAACAATGCGGGAATAACCAAAGATAATTTATCTTTAAGGATGTCCCAAATAGAGTGGCAACAAGTAATAGATATCAATTTAACCTCTACTTTTTTATTGTGTAAGTTCTTTTTAAAAAAAATGATAAAAAATAAATCTGGCAAAATAATTAACATCACCTCCGTTGTTGGACACACTGGTAATGTAGGTCAAGCAAACTATGCTGCCTCAAAATCTGGCATTATTGGTATGAGCAAAAGTTTGGCTTTGGAATACGCTAAAAAAAATATCAATATAAATTGTATTTCACCTGGGTTTATTAAGACAAGTATGACTGAAAAAATAGACCCAAAATTTAAAGAATTGATACTAGCAAAAATACCATCCAACAGATTAGGTGAACCATCAGATGTAGCTAATGTTGTTGCTTTTTTATCATCAGAAATGTCAAATTATATTACAGGAGAAACAATTCATGTTAATGGAGGTATGTATTTGGGTTGACAAAAGTTCTTTTTTATTTATTAAGAAAAAATCAAACAAAGGATCAAAATGGCAGAAGATATATCAAGTAAAGTAAAGAAAATTGTTGCCGACCACTTAGGCATAGATGAAGCAAAGGTTACGGACGAAGCAAGCTTCATTGATGATTTGGGGGCTGACAGTTTAGACACAGTTGAATTAGTAATGGCTTTCGAGGAAGAATTTGGATCAGAGATTTCAGACAGTGAAGCTGAAAAAATTCTTACAGTAGGCGATGCAATTAAATTTATTGAAAACAAGAGTAATTAATTATTAATGCCCCCAATGAGTGAAGGGATAATGATAATTCTTTCATCTCCATCTGGAGCGGGGAAAACAACTTTAGTAAAACTTTTATCTGAGAGGAAAGGTTTTATAACATCTGTATCCCACACAACTAGAACACCAAGATTTAACGAGGTAGACGGAAAAGATTATCATTTTGTAAGTAATGAAAAATTTGAAAAAATGATAAATAATAAAGAGTTTTTAGAATTTGCAAAAGTTTTTAAAAACTTTTATGGCACCACTAAATCAAATATTTTTAAAGAGTTGAACAGCGGAAACAATGTAATATTTGATATTGATTGGCAAGGAACAAATCAAATTATTTCACAAAAATTGGAAAATAGATTATTAACTTTTTTTATTTTACCACCAAGCAGGGAAGAGCTATTCAAAAGGCTTACAAATAGAGACATGAAAGATAAACTTATAGCTGAAGAAAGAATGAAGCAATTCGATAATGACGTTTTACACTGGAAAGATTATGACTACGTAATTATTAATAATGATCTTGAAGCTTGTTACAATCAAATATCCGAGTATATAGATTGTGAAATTAACAAAAAAAAGAGTTCTTATGATATTAATTTAATTAAAAATCATATTAAAAAATTAATTTTCTAAAGACTCGTATTCATTTACAATCTTTAAGTATTTATCTACCTCTATATTTTGTGGCCTATCAGAGGGATTTAGATTAAATTTTTTATAATTAAACTTAAAGTTTTTAAATAAAATATTAACAGGTTTTTTTATCATTTTTCTTCTTTGATTAAAAAAAACTTTAGTTATTTTTTCTAAATTTTTTGAATCTATGAGTCTGTGAATTTTTTTTTTTGGTGTAAATTTTAAAACTGTACTATCGATCTTTGGCCTCGGAAAAAAACTATTTGGTTTGACATCTATTACTTTTTCAATGTCAAATTTCCATTTAGATAAGATTGTGATTCTACCATATTTTCTCGAACTAACATTAGCTAAAATTCTATCTGCGACTTCTTTTTGAAACATTAATATCATTTTTGATACCCTAAGTTTGTTATTAAGACACCAATTTGACAAAATTTTAGTTGAAATATTATAAGGAAGATTTCCTAAAATTAAAAATTTTTTTTTTGAATAAAATTCGTTGGGAATTTTCAGTACATCTTCCTTAATAATATTTATTTTATTGTTATATTTTTTATCAAGTCCCTTTGCAAGATTTCCATCTTTTTCAATAACATATATTTTTTTTGGTTTTTGAAAAACAATCAATTCTGTTAAGTTTCCTGTCCCAGAACCTATTTCTAATACTTCATCGTTAGGGGTAATTTCTGAAGCATGAATAATTTTATTTAAAATATTTTTATCATGTAAAAAATTTTGTCCTAGACTTTTCTTAGGCTTTACTAACATACTTATTTATGAAATTAAAAGCCTGAACAAGGCTATCTGGTTTTGATTTATTCAATCCAAACATTTTATAGTTAGGTCCATGATCTGGAGTAATTCTTATAAAAGGCAAACCAATAGTGATATTTATAGCACTGAAACCAAAAATTGTTTTCATGGGTGCAAGTACTTGATCATGGTACATTCCAACAATAACGTCAAACTTTTTTCTGTTATCCTCTAAAAAAATTGTATCTGCTGGGAATGGACCTAAAATTTTTATTTTATTCTTCTTCAATATTTTGATAGCTGGCAAAATTTCAGTTTTTTCAATGTTTCTGCCTTCAAACGTCTCACAATGAGGATTTAAACCTGTGACAGCAATGTTTGGTTTAAAATTTAAAAATTTTTTATAAAATTCATTAATGCTATTAACTTTTTTAATGATTACCTTTTTTTTGATTTTTTGCGATACTTTATTAATTGGTATATGTGTTGTTATTGGGCTTACGCTCAGCTTTTTGTTAAAAATTAACATTACTTCATTTAAAGACCCAGTTTTATAGGCTAAATATTCAGTAATACCCTCATATTTTCCTTTAAGAAAAGTTTCCTTTGAAATTGGGCCATTAACTAAAGCTAACAAGTTTTCTTTTTTGAGCAAATTTAGCCCAATATCAAAAGATTTTTTGATATATTCATTTTTTTTAATTAACGTCAATTTTTTTTGTTTAAGGGGTATATCAATCAAATAAATTTTATTTTTACGTAAATTTTTTTGCTTATCAAATTCTTGAAAATTTATTTTAGTTTTTAGCTTTTTAAGCTCTTTTATAAATAGTTTTTTTGAACATATTACGATAATCGGAAAGTTTAACTTTTTAGAATCTTTGTTTTTCAATGATTTTATCAAAATCTCATTAAAAGTACTTTCTGGATCACCACATATTATTATAGCAGATTTATTTTTCATTAATCACAGAGTTATTATAAATTCTTTTATAAAATAAAGTGGAAAATCTTGTAAACTGTCTTTCCCTTTCAAACTCAATCATTTTTTTTAATTGAGCATTTTTGTCGATTTTAATTTTTTCAGTTTTTATATCATTCAATTTTAAAATTAAGAAACCACCACTAGTGGCAATTGGTTTAGTGAACTCTCCTATGTTTATTTCATCAAGCGTATTTCTAATTTCTTTTGAAAGTTGATTTTTATAAATCCAACCTAAATTCCCCCCACTTTTTTTACTGTCAGAAAGACTATAAATTCTTGCAGTTTCGTCGAACCCTATTTCGTTTATACTTTGTTTAATTGAGTCATATTTTTGTTGTAATTCTTTTTTTTCATTTATGGTAAAAATTATTTCTGAAAGCAAGAAATTATCAACTTTCTTTTCGTTAAATTTTTCAAGCTCTTTAATCATAGAATTTTGATCAATTTCTATCTCGTTTGCAAAGACTTTTACAATTAAGTCATTCCATGCAATTTCTATTGAGATTTTTTCTTTAACTTTTTCAATATCAACGTCATTTTGAGATAAATAATTCTCAAATTCACTTAAACTTGAAATTCCTATCCCAGAATATATGTCACTTATTACTTTTGATAACAATGTTTCATTAGTAATGATTTTAAAGTTTTTTTCTATCTCTATTCTTTTTATTCTTTCATTAATTAATGAATTTTTTGCATACTCCGTTATACGATTGTCATCTAACTTTTTTAAGTTTGGATTTAATAAAACTAAATACCTCTTTTCGAAGTCAAGATCTATATTAGTTATTATCTCTTGATTTATTTTAGCTACTATAAAGACTTCAGAAAGTGCTGAATTTAAAGGCAACATATTCAAAATTAAAATGATATAAATTTTCAAAAATAGTCTTTTCATTTCTATCTAACACTCGGTGTGTTTAAAGTTGTTAATGGAACTATAGAAATAGAAAAAAATATTTCTTCAGTAGGCTTCAATTCGTTATCTGAATAGTAATCTTTGTTATATTGTATTGAGGCTGTTAAACAATCGTTTTTATACTCATAAATTAGGTTATAAAATTCTGTAAAGTCGGTTTTTTCATTTCTTCGTGTTCTGTATTTAAGAGAATATGCATTATTGAAATTATAGGCTGTTTCATTAGTGATATAACTTTCACTACCTACTTCATCATCCTCTTGTAAAAATTCAAAAGATGTAACGAATTTATTCACAGAAATATCTGTTTTAAACAAATTATAATTTGAAGATTCAAAGTCGCTATCAATTGAAAAATTATAATCGAATTTTAGATTTTTGTTAGGTTCAAATAATATTGAACCAATAAAATCAGATCCTTTATTATTTAATGTTGATTTAGTTGGTAAATTTATTTCTTCATTATCTCTTAATACTGTTGCCAAACCTGCTTTAATTATATCGTTTCCACTTCTATTCCTTTTAAGTCTGTATTCACCACCTAAAGTTAAAGATCGCCCCCCTTCTACAGTGTCATCTAAGCTTAACCTATTTTGAGTGAATATGTTGTTTATATCAATTTTTCTGTCCAAAGTTTTCAAGTCTTTATTTGCATTGGGGCTGTACATTAATGATCCTTTAGCAGTAAAAAAATTATCAAAAAATTTTCCATTTCTTTTTAATGGATACGATATATCATAGAAAACGGAACCATAATTTTCTGAACTAAACTTATTTTTGTAATTTGATGAATTATCACCCTCAGAGGTAATATTTTTTAAAAGTAAGTTGAATTTATTTACAAAACCAAATGATGTAATTTTTGGATTTGACGAAAATTTTAAATCGTTTATTAAAACTTTTTCATATATATCAGTATCATAATTCTTAATATTCCCACTTGAGATTATTTCATAATTTCCATTGAAACTTGAGGGAAGTCTTTTTGAAAATCTATAACTTGGAAATATATATTCATATTTATCACTAGATCTATCAATTGTTAAATCTTCATATGCTTCGATTTTTGTCTCTAAGTCCATATCTCTACTACTACCTCTAAATATTAAAAATGAATTTAATAAAGACTGATTATTATTAACTGAAGATTTGATATTATGAGTCTTTAAATAATTATCATCGGATGTTGTCTCTAAATTTATTTCGATTTCACTAATGTCAAATGTTTCCATATTTAGTTTCGCTTTAGAATTTGAAAAAAAGTGAGTTTTTGTGGTTGAATCTTTAGATTTTATACTAAAGTCTGCAATATGTTTTGAATTTTTATTTACCTGTCTGTACTCATTTTGAAACAACCCCTCATTTTCTGAAAAAATTCTTGGAGAAAATGTTAAATCTTTATTATCACTTATTACTTTATAATATGGAACTTTGAAAGATAGACCCAAACTTGATGAGTCTATCACTTGTGGCATCAAAAAACCTGATTGTCTCTTAACAGTCGGATCTGGATGAAAAAACTTTGGGAAATAAATAATTGGTTGATCGTATATCTCAAGCCATGCATGTTTATAATTTATAATTTTTTTTTCCTTATCATGTTTAATTTCTTTTGCTTTGATCTGCCAAGGAGGACAGTCGTCATTCTTTTTACAAGTTGTAAAAACTCCTTTTTTAATAATTGAATTTTTTCCATCACTAAAAAAATAATTCCCTTTAAGTCTTGGATCGTTGAGGGGATTACCAAAAATACTTTTATGAAAATTTATATCAATGTTGTCAGCTATTATTTTATTTTCGGAGAAATCTATAATTGCGCTTTCAAAATTGTAGAAATTTTTTTCAAGATCTAGCAATGTAACTTTTTTACCTTTAATTAATTGATTGTTTGCATTGTAATTTAGTTCTTGGAACTCTATCTCATTACCTAATTTATCTTTTATTTTGGATTTATTATTAATTAAGATTTCTTCAGAATTTTTAAAGTAAACTATTTCCTCTGTATTAAGTACAAAATTATCCTCAAGTTTTATCTCTATATTTCCAGAAGATACAAATTTTTCTAAATTTTTATCGTAATTAAGATTATCACTCTTGATTTGAATCTCTTTTATTTTATTTGTGATTATTATATTTCCACTAGCCTGTAAAAATTTTTCAACCTTATCATATCTCATTTGGTCGGCATTAATGACTATCTCGTCTCCTGATAATATTTTTACTCCATCTTTCGCTATGACTATCTTATCTTTGTCAATAATTTCGATTGATGATGCCTCAAATTTTAATTCTTCGGAATAAGCACTTAAAAAATTAATATAGAATATAAAAAAAAATAAAAATTTAGAAAATAAATTACTTTTCATTTATCCTTACCAAATTAACCATAGATACTATACCAATCATTAAAAGTGGCACCCAAATAGATACTATTATTGGAACTTGCTCATTTTTTCCAAGTTCCTCAAAGAAGAAGCTTAAATAATAAATTATGACAGAAATAAGAATTCCAAATATAAGGTGGAATATTTTAGTTTTATTTTGCTTTATATTCATCATTATTGTTGAGGATAAAATAGTCATCAACATTAAATAAAATGGAAATGAAAAGATTTTTTGGATTGCAGAGTCTACTTCAATAGAAGAATAGTTTATATCATTATACTTGTTTTTTAAATCATTTAACTCAAAAATTGATAGAGAAGTCAAATTAGAAAATAAAGAATTAATGTCTTGAAAGTTTATATTTGTACTTAATTGAAAGTTGTTTATTCTTTGATTAGTCTTTTGCTCATTATTTAATAAAGCTTTATTTGATTTCCAAATTTTATTTTCTATGTTGATTTTATCAGCTGATATATTTTGTATAAAATTAAAATCTTTGTCAAATTGAACTATGTCTACATTATTTAAAATATTTCCTTTTAAATCTTCAGCATTTATAATGCTTGTTATTCCATCCTTAGCATCTTTAATCCAAATCCCATTTTCAGTAATTACAGCTAAATATTTATTATCTTTTGCATATGAGTTTTTAATATTCAAATAAGAATGTTTAAGATTTGAAGACAAGTTGTAAAATATTGTTACTATTATAACACCAACTATAAAACTTAAAATAGCCAATAACTTAATAATTTTTGAGTTAGTTAAACCAAAATTTTTGAATGAAATATTTTCATTTTGTTCGATTAATTTTATGAAAAAAAATTGGGTAGTAATTAAAAAAATAAATGGAAATATTTCAAATAAAATCGATGGAATATTTAAAAGCGTTAAAAATATTGGTAATCCGATTGAAACATCTAAATCTTTGAAAAAGTTAATTTCTTCAAAAATATTTAAGATGAAAGCCAAAGTAAAAAAAATAAAAACAGTTTTTATAAATGTTAATAGGAATTGTTTGCTTATATAGTTTTGATAAACTTTAAATATCATTTTGAAGAAGTTAAAGATTGTTTGTAAAATATAAAGTAAAATATTATTGAAACAAAAATTGGAACAACCATCAATAAAAAACTCTTATTAAAGTTATAAGAAAAAAACTTCGTTAGGATTTCTGAAAAACTTATTAAAATTACTCCAGTGATAAAAATTATTACCTTATATCTTGAGTATCCAACAGAATTTTTTGATTTAATCAAAAGTAAAGCAGAGATAATTGCCAATAATGGAATATATAATGGTTTAAATATTCTGCTAAAAAGTTCTTGAGAAAGGTTATCCAATTGTTTTCGTTCATGCGAACATTGAAACCCAAATTCATTTTTATCAATAAGCATTATTTGAGTTCTTTGGTCTTTGGGTTTAAATAAACATTCTGTTAAAAGGAAAACACTAACCTCTTGTAGTTTTGGATATTTAGTAGTCTTTGAACTGTAATCAGCTAAGTTTAATTGTGTTTTATTAAAGTTTATTACAGTTGTTTTACCTTTATTGATATTAAGAATCTTACCCTCATTTAGGATTAAGAAATTTTGATCATTAAATTGAGAAAAGAAACCTGTTTTTGCGTATATAATTCTTGAGTTTGTTTTGTTGTAAGTATCTTTTATAACTATATTTTTAAATTGGTCTAACTCATTCTTCTTATCAACATATATTGTTAGTTTTTCCACTGTGTCCATAAATTTTTTTGGTTTTACAAGCGATGGTAAAAAATCAACATTTGATTGTCTTATAAAAGATCTTGCTTTATCTTGAGTAAATGGGACCAAAAATATATTCATTATTGACTGAATTATTAAAAAAATTAGAGAGTACTTTATAATAACGTTTAAAAATTCACTTTTTTTTATTCCATTAGACCAGAATATCAGAGTTTGATTTTGATCTTCATATTTTACAATTGTAAAAAAAACTGCAAAGAAAAACATAAATGGTAAAATTTCATTAAAAATTTTTGGTAGACTTAATAACGTGTATAGAAAATATATTTTAAAACCGTGACCATCCTCAGTCACGAAACCTAGGTAATTTACAGCCTGAATTACCCAAACTATTAGTGCGACAGAACTACAAGAAAGTAAAAAAAATAATGTTGTTTCACGTAAAAAGTTTTTAAAAATAATTTTTTTCATTGAAATTCTTTAAAATAAACATATACACGTTTTGATAGAAAAATGAATATAAAATTATGATTTTAAAAGATAGTTTTTCAAAATTTACAAATATCTCCAAACTTTCAGGATGTATTGCCTTTTTTGTTAACGAAAAGTTAGAAATAACACATTTGAAAAAGTACTTAAGTAACTTAGACCACAAAAACTTAAGTAAGCTATTAAAAAATAAGAATAAAAAAAAAGGTTTATTATCTTTTGATCTAAATCCAAACCAAAGAATAGTTTTGATTTCTCTAAAAAAAAATCAGAAACCCAATGAAACAGAAAAAAATGGCGCCAAGCTCACAGATTTTTTAAGTAGCGAAGGGGCAAGTGTAATTCATATTGTTTCAGACACAATTTCTGTAAGTTTAAAAACCGATGCAATTTATGATTTTCTACATGGGATGAGATTAAAGTCATATTCTTTTGACAGATACAAATCAAAGAAGGAATCAAATATTTTGAAAGTAAATATAACCTCTTCAAAAAAATTTAATAAGAAAATTTATGATAGATTCAAAGGAATAGAATTAGGGGTAAACTATACAAAAGATTTAGTTTCAGAGCCTGGAAATATTTTACACCCAGATGAATATGCTAAAAGGCTTACTCAATTAAAAAAAATTGGTCTAAAAGTTTCTGTTTATGATGAAAGGCAACTTAAAAAAATGGGTTGCAACGCACTAGTTGGTGTTGGTCAAGGAAGTATTAGAGGTTCATATTTAGTAACCCTTGAATGGCGAGGAAAAAAATCAAATTCAAAGCCACTAGCATTCGTTGGTAAAGGAGTTTGTTTTGATACAGGGGGCATATCTTTAAAGCCCGCAAGGTTTATGGAAGATATGACTTATGACATGGCTGGTTCAGCTGTAGTTGTAGGTCTTATGAAAAATTTAGCTTTGAGAAAATCAAAAGTTAACGCAGTTGGTGTTGTTGGGTTAGTTGAAAATATGCCAGGAGGTAATGCTCAAAGACCTGGAGATATTGTCAAATCTTATAGTGGAAAAACTATTGAGGTATTAAATACTGATGCTGAGGGAAGATTAGTTTTAGCGGACGCCATAACTTTTACAGAGAAAAAATTTAAACCTAGTTTGATCGTAGATTTAGCAACATTAACTGGCGCTATAGTTGTCGCATTGGGATCAGAGTATGCTGGATTATTTTCTAACAACGATAATTTATCTAAGCAAATTCATGAGGCTGGTGAAAAAGTTGAGGAAAAAGCATGGAGACTCCCATTGCACTCTAATTACGATAAACTTATGAATTCCAAAAATGCAGACATGCAGAACATTAATTATGTTGGTGGAGCAGGGTCGACTACCGCAGCTCAGTTTTTGCAAAGATTTATTTTAAACAAAACACCATGGGCTCATTTAGATATTGCTGGGATGGCTTTTTCAAAATATGCCGGAGCTCTTAATTCAAGTGGAGCAACAGGTTATGGAGTAAGATTGCTAAATAAGTTTATTGAGGATAACTATGAGTAAAGTTGAACAAACTCTTTCATTGATTAAACCTGATGCAGTTGAAAGAAATTTAGAAGAAGAGATAAAACAATTTTTTATTAAATCTGGTTTTAAAATTACTAAACAAAAAAAAGTAAAATTAGAAAAAAAAGATGCTGAAATTTTTTATAAAGTACATGAAACAAAACCTTTTTATAATGATCTTTGTAACTATCTTTCTTCTGGGCCTATTGTTGCAATGATACTTGAAAAGGTTGATGCAGTTTCTGAAAATCGAAAAGTTATGGGAGCAACTGATCCTGGAAAAGCAGATGAAGGAACAATACGAAAAAAATATGGAATATCCATTGATAAAAATTCAGTTCATGGTTCAGACAGTATTGAAAACGCTAATAAAGAAATTAATTTCTTTTTTAAGACCTAACTAGTTTTTCTAAAACTAGAGGATAAAGTTTATTCTCTTCTTTAAGTACCCTTTTTTCCAATTTTATTAAAGTATCTTTTTTGAAAATCTTTACTTTCTTTTTTGCAATGATCTTACCAGAATCTAATTTTTTACTTACATAATGTATTGTGCATCCTGAAAATTTTTCTTTAGCTTCTAAGGCTCTTTTGTGTGTGTTAAGTCCTTTGTACTTTGGTAATAAAGATGGATGAATGTTAATTATTCTATTCTTAAAAAAATTAAGAAAATATGGACTTAAAATTTTCATAAACCCTGCTAAACAAATAAACTTTATATTTTTATTAATGAGGATTTTTGCTAATTTTTTTTGCTCAATTTTTAAAAATGATTGAGAAATAACTTTAGTTATAATTTGATTTTTTTTCGCAATTTTTAATCCAGCAGCATTCCTTTTATTACTTATTACATACGCAATTTTATAATTACAAGTTTTCTTATTTGATCTTAAAATTAAAGCTTTAAGATTTGTTCCCCTTCCCGAGATAAAAACTGCAATATTAGCCTTTTCCTTGATCACATTACCAACGTATATTGTTAGTATATTTTACTTTATTTTTATTTCTAACTATTTCTCCAATTATGTATGGACGGTATTTCTTTGAAAAAAACTTTAAAATTTTATGAAAATTATTTTTTTTAATTATCAAACAAAAACCCACACCACAATTAAAAGTTTTGAGCATTTCTTTTTGAGAAACACCATTTTTGTTGATCCAACTAAAAATTTTATGGGTTTTTATTTTATCTAAATCTATTCTTGCGCAAAGATTTTTTGGTATTACTCTTTCAATATTGTCACCAATACCTCCACCTGTTATATTTGCACATCCATTAATTAGTTTTCTATCAAGCAAATTCATAATTTCTTTTACATAAATTTTAGTGGGTTTTAATATTTCATTACGCAAAAATTTATTTTTTTTAATATTGATTTTCTTTTTTTTTAAAACTTCTCTTAATAGGGAATATCCATTTGAATGAAGTCCACTAGAAGGTATTGCTAAAATCAAATTATTTTCTTTTATCTTTTCCTTCTTTAACAAATTATTCTTGTTTACAAGTCCTACAGAAAATCCAGCCAAATCAAATTTATTTTTAGAGTAGGTTCCTGGCATTTCAGCTGTTTCTCCGCCCACTAATTGACAGTCACTCACTTTGCAACCTTCATGTATACCTTTAATAATATTTTTTAATTTTGTTAAATTTATTTTATCAATTGAAATGTAATCTAAGAAAAAAAGTGGTTTTGCTCCAAGTACCAGAATATCATTTACACACATTGCAACTAAATCTATTCCAATAGTATTAAACTTATTTAAAATATTTGCTATTTCAAGTTTTGTTCCGACACCATCGGTACTACTTACCAATAGAGGATTGTTAAATTTTTTTGGAATTTCATTTATTGAACCAAAACTACCTATATTTTTAAATTTATTTTTAGAATTTCCTTTTTTGGTCAATTTAGATATATATTTAATGAATTGATTAGATGCATTTATGTTTACTCCGCTTTTTTGATATGTAAATTTATATTTTTTCATAATTTAAAATGTTTTTAAAAAAGAATTTTTCGAAGTCCTCATCTTATATAGTTTTTACTATATTTGTAGTATTTTTTATTTGTTTTATTCACACTTATACTTTTGGTAAAATTTTCAAAATTCAAGACATAGAAATTGAAGAGCCTTTTAATTCTAATTTTAATAAAGAAAAAGTTATTAACAAAGCATTTGGAGAAGCCTTTAATATTCTTTTGAATAGCTTAATAACTTCAAAGGATAAAAATAAAATTAAAAACACGCAGTTAAAAGATATTAAATATCTTATCGATTCTTTTACGATAACAAATGAGCAGTTCCTAAATAAAAATTATCAAGCAAATTTTGTGGTAAATTTTGACAAGCCTAAAATTCTTAATTTTTTTGAAAGTAAAAATATATTTCCATCGATGTATAAAAAAAAAGAATTTTTGACCTTGCTTATATTAATAGACAATGACGAAGATAAAGTTCTTTTATTTGATAGAAATCCCTTCTATTCAAAATGGAATGATAATACAAAAAACTTTTCACAAATAAATTACATATTACATGAAGAAGATATTCTTGATCTAAAATTGATTACTGAAAATAAAGATATTATTGAAAATTTTAAATTTGATCAAATTGTAAAAAAATATGATACGGAGGATTATATAGTTGCAATATATTTTGAGAATAAAAATAATCTTAGGGTGCTTTCAAAAATGTTTTATGACGGTGAGGTAAAGATTTCAAATCAAAGTTATAAAAAAGTTGATATTTCCGATGATTTACAACTATTAAATATCATTGAAAAAACTAAGATTTTTTTTGAAGATATTTGGAAACAAAATAACCAAATTAATACCTCAATCAAGCTTCCAATAAATATTTCAATTAATTCAAAAAAAGTTAAACAAATACAATTAATTGAAAATTATTTAGCACAGCTTGATTTGGTTTCAAACTTTTATGTTACAAGTTTTAATAATAATAATACAATTTATAAAATAATTTTTAATGGTAATCCAAATCAATTTTTAACCTTAATGAAAGAGAAAGATATTGACATCGATACAAATCAAGAAATATGGAAAGTAAGATAAGAGACCTAAGGCAAGAAATATTTAAGTTTGAGCAATTATCAAATTTTAATAAAAATGATTTTTTTGTAAGTAAATGCAATTATTTTGCATTTAATTTAATCAAAAGCTGGCCTAATTGGGAAAAAAAAATATTAAATATTTATGGTGAAAGGAAATCAGGCAAGTCTCATTTATCAGAAATTTTTTTAGAAAAAGAAAAAGGTATCAAATTTAAATTTAAAGAGTTGAATGCTAAAATATTCGATAAAATTAAAGGATATCAAAATGTTGTAATTGAAGATTTTAGTGAAAGCTGCGATGAGGAAACAACTTATTCTTTAATTGATATGGTTGAAAAAGAGAACAAATATTTATTAATAACATCTGTGAAAGCTGTAAATGAGATGGAGACAAGACTTAAAGATTTAAATTCAAGGTTTAAAAATATTCTTACAGCCAAAATCAATAAACCAGATGATGAACTTATATATGCACTTATTGTTAAAAATTTTTCAGATAGCCAAATAATTTTAGATAAAAAAATCATAGATTTTATTTGTAAGAGAATAACTAGATCTTACGACAAAATATCGGAATTTATATGTACAATTGACGAAATTAGTTTAAAAAAAAAAAAACCTATTAATTTAAAAATAATTAAAGAAATTTTAGGAGTATCAAATTGAATAAATTTAGAACACATACTTGTGGTGAACTCACAAAAAAATTTACTAAAAAAGATGTAATTTTATCTGGCTGGATAAATAAAAAAAGAGATCATGGAAATCTTCTTTTTATCGATCTTAGAGATCATTATGGGATAACTCAATGTGTAATTGATAAAGAAAATAAATTTTTTAAAGAATTGGAAAAGCTTCAACTTGAAACAGTTATAAAAATAAATGGAAAAGTTATAGAAAGAACCAAAGAAACAATTAATAAAGATCTTTTAACAGGGGAGATCGAAGTTGCTATTGAAAAATTCGAAATTGTCGGAAAAACAAAAGAGTTACCTCTCCCTGTTTTTAGTGATCAAGAATATTCTGAGGAGATAAGACTTAAGTATAGATTTCTAGATTTAAGAAGAAAACAAATTCATAATAATATTATATTAAGATCAAAAGTAATTTCCTTTATTAGAAAAGAAATGGAAAAGATGGATTTTTTAGAGTTTCAAACTCCTATATTAACTTCATCAAGTCCTGAGGGTGCAAGAGATTTTCTTGTTCCAAGTAGATTAAATCCTGGAAAATTTTACGCTTTACCCCAAGCACCGCA
The DNA here is from genome assembly GCA_902610755.1 of uncultured Pelagibacteraceae bacterium. Taxonomy (GTDB): domain Bacteria; phylum Pseudomonadota; class Alphaproteobacteria; order Pelagibacterales; family Pelagibacteraceae; genus Pelagibacter. Next base: position 20,069 of record CACLWW010000004.1, read on the forward strand.
ACAATTTAAACAATTAATAATGATTTCTGGCTTCGATAAATATTTTCAAATTGCGCCATGCTTTAGAGACGAAGATGCGAGAGCAGATAGAAGTCCTGGTGAATTTTACCAACTAGATATAGAGATGTCATTTGTTGAGCAAGAAGATGTTTTTTCAGTAATTGAAAATCTGTTTCTAAAATTGTTTAAGGAATTTTCGAATAAAAAACTAGCAAGTGAAAAGTTTCCTAGAATAAAATATTCCGAAGCAATTGAAAAATATGGAACAGATAAACCTGATCTTAGAAATCCGCTGATTATTTCGAATATTACAGAAATTTTTAGCAGAGATGATGTTAAATTTGATATTTTTAAAAAAGAAGTTTCAAAAGGAAAAGTTGTAAAAGCAATCATTACAAAGAATACGAAAGATAAACCAAGAAGTTTTTTTGATAATATTGATAATTGGGCCAAGAAAGAGGGTTCAGGCGGTTTGGCATATTTCACCTTTATTGAAGAAAATAACAAAGTTGTAGGCAAAGGTCCTGTCGGAAAGTTTTTTTCTTCAGAAGCTTGTGAAGAAATTTTAAAATTAACTAATTCCAAAATTGGTGACAGTATTTTTATGTCATGTGGACAAAAAAGAGATGTTGAAAAAATTCTTTCTTTAGCAAGAAATAAAATTGCTGAGGATTTGAAGTTAATATCTAATGATATATTTTCATTTTGTTGGATAATTGATTATCCTATGTATGAACTAGATGAAAAGACAAAAAAAATTAAGTTTAGTCATAATCCTTTTTCAATGCCTCAAGGGATTATTAAAGATATTGATTTTTCCAAACCGTTAGAAATGAAAGCATATCAATATGATATTGTTTGTAATGGAATAGAGTTATCTTCTGGCGCCATTAGAAATCATATTCCAGAATTAATGTATAAACTTTTTGAAATAGCTGGCTACAAAAAAAAAGATGTGGATAATAAGTTTAGCGGAATGATAAACGCACTAAGTTATGGTGCACCTCCTCACGGTGGAATAGCCCCTGGGATTGACAGAATAGTAATGCTACTTGCAAATGAGGCCAATATCAGGGAGGTTACAATGTTCCCAATGAACCAGAACGCTCAAGATTTAATGATGTCAGCACCCTCTGAAGTCAGCGAAGATCAATTAAAAGAACTTCAGCTTTCAATTACTAAAAAAAAGTAGTTACTTTTTTCCTTTAAGATTTATTCTGATATCTGATAAGTCAATAAGTTTTCTTTTATAATCGTTTCTTACAAAACCCTTACTGGTGATATCTTTTACTATTTTGATTAATTCGTTATTTTCATCATTCATAGCGCCCACATTTTTTTCATCCATCTTGTCTGATTTTCCAATTGATGGAGTGTGAGCAAGATCTTCTCTATTTAAGTATGAAATAGCAAGTTCTCTAAAAATATAATCTAAAATAGATGAGGCAGATAGAATTCTGTCATTGCCGTAAACTTTCCCCGATGGTTCAAATTTTGTATCTACATAAGCACTAACAAATTCATCTAATGGAACGCCATATTGCAAACCTAAAGATATAGCTATTGCAAAATTGTTCATTAAAGCTTTCACTAGCTCACCTTCTTTACTTGTATCGATAAAAATTTCACCAATCTTTCCGTCCTCATATTCACCTGTATGTAAATAAACCTTGTGATCTCCAATGGTAGCTTTTTGAATATAACCTTTTCTTCTGTCGGGCATACCAAATCTTTTATTAACTGTCTCATTCAGATTTTTTACAAAAGTATTATTTACATTTTTGTTGTCATCAATTTTATTTACTGTCTTGACTTGCTTATCTTTATTACTGAGATTATCTACAGATTTAAGATTTTTGTCTAAATTCTTAGTTTTACGGTTATCAATTTTCATGTCTAATATCTCAAATTTTCCATCTTCTTTTTTTTCAAGATTTTCTAATTCTTTTTCGTCTATTTTATCAAGGTAGTGACTGACCTTAAAAGTGCAGGTATAAAAGGTTTCAACGAGATATTTTGCCATAGTAATTTCCTTATTTGTTTTGAGTATTTAAGATTCTATTGTATATACAAAATTAATTTTTAGTCTAATTTATTTTTTACAATTTAAAATTGAAAAAAAAATAATTTTTTATGTTGACTCTATTTAAACAAATTTTCACTTGGTGGAATCATCAAACTATAGGCACCAGACTTCACACCTTTTTTAAAGGAAAGTTTGTTGGTAAAGATGAAAACGGTAACAAATACTATGAGAGTAAAAATGGAAGAAGATGGGTTATATATAATGGAGAAGTAGACTCAACAAAAATACCAAATGAATGGTTTTCTTGGATACATTTTACAAAAAATAAAATTGAAAAAGATCAAAATCAAAAAAAATTTTCTTGGCAAAAGTCTCACAAACCCAATCTTACCGGAACAGATAAAGCCTATCATCCTAAAAAAAGTGAAAATGAATATAAAAAATATAGATCTTGGAAAGAGTAAAATATCAATAATCTCAATTTTCTTTTATCTTTTGACAATAATCATTGTTCAAGCCGATGATCAAGATTATTTTGGAAAAAAAATCGATATCAGAATTTTAGACAAACTTAGTTCAAAAAGTAAATTATTAAAATTAGATATTGGCGAAAATTTTTCGTATAAGAATTTGGAAATCAAAGTTTTAAAATGTAAAAACTCTAAGTTTGATGATAATCCAGAAATAACCACTTATCTTCAAGTTAAAGATAGTAAAAATTCTAATAATGATGAGGTTTTTGTTTTTAATGGATGGACTTTTTCATCTAGTCCGTCTATTCAAGTTTTTGATCATCCAGTCTATGATTTGTGGATTTTAAAGTGTTACTAAACAATTTTCTCGTTGTCTAGCCAAGTAACATTAAATTTTGATTCAATAAATTTTTCGTGATTTAAAAGTTTTTTGTGTAACTTTATTGTTGTCGTAATTCCCTCTATAACAAACTCATCTAAAGATCTTAAAGTTCGCTGTATCGCCTCTGTTCTGTTTCTTCCATGGCAAATTAGCTTACATACCATACTATCATAATAAGGTGTTACTTTGAAACCTTGATAAATTGAGCTATCTACTCTTGTTCTAAACCCAGACGGTTGATGACACATTCCAATCAATCCTGGTGAAGGCTGAAAGTTTCTACTCGGGTCCTCCGCATTTATTCTACACTCAATAGCATGACCTCTAGGATTAATATCGGATTGTTCTAAGGCAGTATTTCCTGTAAATGCAATCCATATTTGTTCTTTAATGATATCAATTCCAGTAACCATCTCTGTAACAGGATGTTCAACTTGCACTCTTGTATTCATTTCTAAAAAATAAAATTTTCCGTCTTCATAAATAAACTCTACTGTTCCAGCTCCCTCGTAACCAATTTTTGATACCATATTTACTGTCCTATCGAATAGATCTTTACGAATTACATCAGTTAAGACAGGACTTGGAGTTTCTTCAATTAATTTTTGATGTCGTCTTTGAACAGAGCAATCTCTTTCATGTAAGTGAACTGTATGATTTTTTCCTGAAAGTACTTGAACTTCAATATGACGTGGATTTTGAAAAAATTTTTCAATATACACCTCGTCATTCGCAAAAAATTTTTTGGCTTCTGATTTAGCAGTCAAAAATAAGTTATCAAATTCTTTTTCAGACCTAACAATTTTCATTCCCTTTCCACCACCCCCACCAGCAGCTTTTATTAGGATAGGAAAACCGATTTCTTTGGCTAACTTTTTACCACTTTCTAAATCTGAAATACCACTTTCAGAACCCTCAATAACAGGTAAACCATATTTTTTCGCAATTTTTTTTGCTTCAATTTTATCACCCATCATTTTAATAAGTTTTGATGAAGGCCCAATAAATTTTATGTTGTTTTCTTCAAGCATACTAGCAAAATTAAAATTTTCTGACAAAAATCCATAACCTGGATGCACTGCTTCGGAATTAGTTATTTCTATTGCAGATAATATTGCTGGAATGTTTAAATAACTGTTTGCAGGTTGATGTGAGCCAACACAAACACTTTCATCAGCTAATTTAACATGCATACTTTCTTTATCTACATCTGAATGTATTGCAACTGTTTGTATTCCCCACTCTTTACATGCTCTTATAATTCTAACAGCTATCTCACCTCTATTGGCTATTAAAATTTTTTTGAACATCTTTTTAATCGATTACTACGAGAGTCTGGCCATATTCAACAGGTTGACCATCTTCAACATTTACGCTCTTAACAACACCATCTTTAGGGGAAGGAACATGATTCATTGTTTTCATAGCTTCAACTATCATGACGGTATCACCTTTTTTAATTTTTTTTCCAATTTCAACAAATTTTTTTGCTCCTGGTTCAGGCGCCAAATATGCTGTTCCTATAATTGGGGATTTTATTTCGGTTCCAGATATAGTCTCTACCTTTTTATTATTTCTTTCTATTGTAATTTCTGGAGGTATATTTTGACTTACTTTAGCTTGTCTAGACACCTTTATCCTTGTCTCTTTCTCAGAATATTCAAGTTCAGTCAGTTTAAATTCTTCTAAGTTATCGACCAGTTCTTTAATTAATTTTTTATTTATTTTCATTTTTTAAAAGTTTATGCATTGCTATTATGGCTAAAATATATCCATCACTTCCAAGACCAAAAATCCCACCATTTACCACATCACTTATTAGTGATTTTTGTCTAAATTCCTCTCTTTTGTAAATATTTGATATATGTACCTCTATTTTCTTTTTTTTACATATTTCTAATGCGTCTCTGATAGCTACTGATGTATGGGTGAACGCCGCAGCATTTATGATTACTCCATCAAATTTTTCATTTGCTGATTGTATTATAGATACAATTTCACCTTCGACATTCGATTGAATAAATTCAACTCTAAGATCAAGTTCTTTACATTTTTCTTCACATTTCTTTTTTAACTCTTCATAAGATATTGAACCATATTGTGATTGTTCTCTTTGACCTAATAGATTAAGATTTGGACCATTTAGAAAAAGTATTTTTAAACTCATAAGTTATACATAATGAAAAAAAGCAAAAAAATCAAAATTATTTTGAATGGGAAGTCGAGATCTTTGCGAAATACAACATCGGTTTATGATTTAATGAGGTCTTTAAAATTATCGATAAACAAAGTCGCCATTGAATTGAATAAAGAAATAATAAATAAAAAAAAAATAAAAAATCTATATTTAAAAAATAAAGATAAGATTGAAATAGTTCATTTTATTGGAGGAGGGTAATGATGGATTTTTTAAAAATTGCTAATAAAAGATTTAAGTCTAGGTTAATTGTAGGCACTGGTAAATATAAAAGTTTTTCAGAATGTGCAAAAGCAATTAAATATTCAGGTGCTGAAATAGTTACTGTAGCAGTGAGAAGAGTAAATATAGTTGATAAAAAGAAACCTTTATTAATGGACTATATCGATCCAAAAAAAATAACTTATCTTCCTAACACAGCTGGATGTTTTACCTCAGAAGATGCACTTAGAACTTTGCGATTAGCAAGAGAAATAGGAGGCTGGAAACTAGTGAAACTTGAAGTTTTAGGAGATAAAAAAACTTTGTTTCCAGATATGATTGAGACTTTGAGATCGACTGAAATTTTATCAAAAGAGGGATTTAAAGTAATGGTTTATTGTAGTGATGATCCACTGATGGCAAAACGTTTAGAAGATTCAGGTGCAGTTGCAATTATGCCATTAGCAGCTCCAATCGGATCTGGCTTAGGTATTCAAAATTATACAAATATTAAAATAATAAGAAATCAAACTAAACTACCCGTTATAATTGATGCAGGTATTGGACAAGCCTCAGATGCTGCAATCGCTATGGAATTAGGGTGTGATGGAGTTTTAATAAATACCGCAATTGCTAAAGCGATGAAGCCATTTGAAATGGCAGAAGCCATGAAGTTTGCAGTTATTGCTGGCAGGAAATCATTTATTTCTGGAAGAATTTCAAAAACTTTACTCGGATCTCCCTCAACAACGAACAAAGGTATTATCTAGGTCTTTTACTTTTATTTTTTCTATAAAACTTTTTCTTTTTAAAATTTTTCGATTTAAAATTTGACTTATTTTTAAGGTTTTTTTCAATTTTTTTTTCGATTGTTATTTTTTTAAGTTCAACAGTATTTTCAAGTTTCTCTAAAACTTTTTTGCTTTTGTTAAAAAATTCAATTTTATACTCAGGGACTAATAAGGATAAATCTCCAACAAAATTCATTTTAATTTTATTTTTCTTCTCGATGTAGAGTATATCTTCTTTAAAATTCTCATTGAGAAAATTTTTAATTTTTTCAGGTATGGTTATTTGAACTATTTTTGATTTATTTTTAACAGCATTAATCTCAACAGTTTTCATAACCTTCTGAGCAAAAGACTCGTTTGTAAGAGATATATTCCATTGAACACTACTCTCCCTTAATCTTTGACGGGACATTTCGAGTAACCCAAAGCTACTTATTCTTCCAATTTGAATTCTTGCCCTGTCTTTTCTGCACCTTTCCTTTAATCTCCTTTCAACTTGTCTACGATTACCAAAGCTCATCATATCAATAAAATCAATTATAATTAATCCAGAAAGATCTCTTATTTTTATTTGTCTTGCAATTTCCTCTGCTGCTTCAAGATTAGTATCTAGTGCTGTACTTTCAACATTTTTTTGTTTAATTGATCTTCCTGAGTTTACATCAATCGACACTAAAGCCTCTGTCGGATTAATAACTAAATAACCACCCGAAGATAATTTAACTTGTGTGTCATAAATATCATTTAATTTATTCTCAATATTTTCCTTTATGAATAAAGGAACTTTATCCCTATATTTTTTAATTTTTTTGACATGACTAGGCATTAAAATTTTCATAAAATTTTTTGCTTTTTGATATCCATCATTACCATCTATAATTATATTTTGAGTTTCATCGTCGTAAATATCTCTTAAAGTTCTTTTTATTATGTCACTTTCCTGATGAATTAATTTTGGTGCAATTGAATTCATTGCATTTTCTTTAATAGTTTCCCAAGACTTAATCAAACTTTGTAGGTCATAATTAATTTCATTTTTACTTTTATTTGATCCAGCAGTTCTTACTATTAATCCCATTTCTTTTGGAATAACTATTTCGTTAAGAATTGATCTTATTTTTTTTCTTTCACCAGAATTAAAAATTTTTCTTGAAATTCCTCCACCTTTTGGAGTGTTTGGCATTAAGACTATATACTTTCCTGCAATAGATATAAAAGTTGAAAGAGCTGCACCTTTTAAACCTCTCTCGTCCTTTAATACCTGAACTAATATAACTTGATTTGGTTTTATAACTTCTTGAATTTTGTATCTCTTGGAAGGAGCTCTGCTTTGCTTAATGTTTCCATCATTTTGATTTTCTATTTCTGGTTTTTTTTCAACGGCATCATTATCATTTTTTTCATTATCTATTTCCTCTTCCTCACTTTTTTTAGCCAATTCCTCTCTTACTTTTTTTTCCTCTTCCTTTATTTTTTCTAAATCGCTTGTTGGTATTTGGTAATAATCTGATTGAATATCATTAAAAGATAAAAAGCCATGCCTTTCCCTTCCAAAATCGATAAATGCAGCCTGGAGAGATGGTTCGATCCTACTTACTTTTCCTAAATAAATATTGTTTTTAATGAGAGTATTTTTTATACCTTCATATTCATAGTCTTCAATATTTCCGTTTTCTTTAAGAACAACGCGTGTTTCATCTGGATGCGAAGCATCGATGTATAAATTCTTTTCCATAATTTTAGTGTTAAACTTTTCATTTTTTAAATTCTGATGCCTTAACTTTAACAAATTCATGAATTAAATGAAACTAAAATGAGTGAGTATTTTAAAAAAACGTTAATAATTTTCTTGTCATCAATTTTACTATTGTTGATTGTAACCATTTCAATATTATGGGGTTTTTCTAATGATTTGCCTGACTATAAGTTTTTAAAGAATTATAAAGCGCCTGTATCAAGTAAAGTCTACTCAGGAGATGGCGACTTAATTCAAGATTTTTCATCCGAGAAAAGAATTTTCATACCTTATAATTCGATTCCACCAAAAGTTATAAATGCATTTCTTTCAGCAGAGGATAAAAATTTTTTTGATCATCCTGGTGTTGATGCAAAGGGAGTGCTTAGAGCAGTGATTAAAAATTTTTCAAATATAATAAATTCAAGAAGATTAGAGGGGGCCTCTACAATTACCCAGCAAGTAGCAAAAAATTTTTTATTATCTAATGAGGTCAGTTTGAATAGAAAACTTAAAGAAGCTATATTGGCATTTAGAATAGAAAGAAGTCTTAGCAAAGAGAGGATTCTTGAACTTTATTTAAATCAGATTTATTTAGGTCAAGGAACTTACGGTATTGCATCTGCAAGCTTAGAGTATTTTGATAAATCTGTTGATGAACTTGAATATGTTGAGGCAGCTTTATTAGCTGCTTTACCAAAAGCACCAAGTAGATACAATCCTTATAAAAATGAAAAACTTGCCAAATTCAGACGAGATTTAGTTTTAAAGAATCTACTTGATAATAATTATATAGATAAAAAAAAGTATGAAGAATTAAAAAGTTCCAAGATTAAATTAAAAAAAAGAGAAAAAGTTTTTTTAGAAGATTCTAGATATTATGTTGAAGAAATACGAAAAAATACAATTAAACAACTTGGATATGATAAAGTCTATAAAGAAGGTTTAAATATTAAAACGCCTCTCAACTTAAGGCTTCAAAAATTAGCAACTAATTCTTTGAGAGAAGGGATTGAAAAATATGATAGAAGAAAAGGATGGAGGGGACCAATTCAAAATATTGATCTTAGTATAAAAGAATGGCCTGATAAAATTAAATTAAAAAAACTTGAAAAAACTCTAGACTGGAAAATTGCAAGAGTTACAAAAATTGGTATTTCAAACTTTGAAATCATTACTTCAAATGGAGATAAAGGTTTTATTACAAATGAAAATATTAAATGGACAAGAAAAACAAATACCTCTTTTAAAGAGGGGGATATTATTTATGTAAAAAAAAAAGAGGGATCTAATGAGTACATCTTAAAACAACTCCCTGCTGCAAATGGAGCTATCGTAGTAATGGACCCATACAACGGAAGAGTTCTAGCTCTGAGTGGCGGTTTTAGTTTTAATCAAAGTGAATTTAATAGAGCAACACAGGCACAAAGACAGCCAGGATCTGCATTCAAACCTTTTGTTTACGCAGCTGCTTTAGAAAATGGCTATTCTCCATCAACATTAGTTTTAGATGCACCATTAGTCTTAGAACAAGGAACAGATTTAAAAATGTGGAAACCAGAAAATTATGGTAAAAAGTTTTATGGACCATCCACTTTGAGGATGGGTCTTGAGAAATCAAGAAATCTTATGACTGTGAGAATTTCACAGGACTTGGGTCTAAAAAAGATCACTAAAATTTCAAAAGAGCTAGGTATTTATGAAAATCCAGATGAACTACTTTCAATTTCTTTGGGATCTGCCGAGACTACTTTACTAAAATTAACTAGTGCATACTGTTCATTTGTAAATGGAGGAAAATTAATTAAACCAAAACTAATTGACAGAATTCAAGACAGTGAGGGAAACACAATATTTAAAACTGAAGTAAGAAAATGTAGAAATTGCGAGGATGTATCAATGCAAAGTAATGATGTTCCTGAAATTAAAGATGACTCCAAACAAATTTTCTCTCCCCAGACTGCATATCAAATTACATCAATTTTAGAGGGAGCAACTAAAACTGGGACAGCAAAAAAATTGAGAGATTTAAAAATGGATCTTGCTGGTAAAACTGGAACAACAAACAAAAATACAGATACCTGGTTTATAGGTTTTACATCAGATTTAGTAATAGGTGTTTATGTAGGTTATGATGAACCAAAATCACTTGGAAAATTTGAAACTGGAGCTAAAACAGCAATGCCAATATTTAAAAGTTTTATAAAATCAGCTTTAAAAAAAGAAAATACGAGACCATTTAAAGTACCTGAAAACATTACTATGATGGTTGTTGATTCTAAAACTGGAAAAAAAGTAAGCTTTGCTTCAAAGAAAACATTAATAGAGTCTTTTAAGAGCAATAAAGTTCTAGAAAAAACTAATATTTCGAAAAAAATTAATAATAGATTTAACAATAATAATATATTAAGGTTTTATTAATGAGAGAAGAATTTTTTCAAAATGTGACTGAAGTCAACAAAGTTAATCAAAGAATAAAGGAGTATCTTTGAAAAGCACGACTTTGAAAAAAAAATAGAAAATTATAATAACCTAATTTTATCGGAAAATTTCTGGAAGAATAAATCTGAAGCTCAAAAAGTTCTTAAAGAAAAAAAATTTCATGAAACTTTAGTAAATTCTTATGCAGAAACTACTAAATATTTAAAAGAGTTAGAGGAATTTTATAATCTAGCTTTAGAGGAAAATAATAAGAACTTAATTCAAGAAACATTAGAAAATATTAAAAACCTCAAAAATACAGTTAAGAAAAATGAGATTAAATGTTTTCTTTCAAAAGAAACTGATAGCAATGATTGTTTTTTAGAAATTCATGCTGGTGCTGGAGGAACAGAAAGTCAAGACTGGGCAGAGATGCTTAGAAGAATGTATATGAAATGGGCTCAATCAAAAGAATTTAAAAATCATATTATTAGTGAACATAAAGGTGATGAAGCAGGTCTTAAATCATCAACAATAAAAATATCTGGCGATTATGTTTTTGGATGGCTCAAAACAGAGTCTGGAATTCATAGACTAGTAAGAATATCCCCTTTTGACTCCGGTGCTAGAAGACATACAAGTTTTGCAAGTGTTTGGGTTTATCCTGTAGTTGATGAGAATATTGATATTGAAATTTTAGAAAAAGACCTAAGAATTGATACATACAGATCTAGTGGAGCGGGTGGACAGCACGTAAATACTACTGACAGTGCAGTCAGGATTACACATCTTCCAACAAAAATAGTCGTACAGTGTCAAAATGAAAGATCCCAGCATAAAAATAAAGAAACTTGTATGCAAATGCTTAAAGCAAGATTATATAATTTTGAATTGGAAAAGAGAGAAAAAGAAAACGAAAACAAACAAGACTCTAAAAAAGATATAGGGTGGGGCCATCAAATAAGATCATATGTTTTGCACCCATATCGACTAGTTAAAGACAATAGGACTAGCCATGAATCAAGTGATCCACAAAAGATATTAGACGGAGATATAGATAGCTTTTTAGAAAACTCTCTATTTAAACTAGATGCTTAAAAAACTTTCTCAAATATTACTTATAATAATTTTCTTAATAATTTCGTTTTTTCTTTATCTAAGCGTTTACGGAATAAATACTGATAAGCTTAATGGAATTATCAATGAGAAAATTTCACAGAGGGACAGTGATTTCGATATCAAATTAAATAAGATTAAGATTTTTCTAGACATAGGAAGTTTTAAATTAGAAGCTAAAACAAATAATCCAATTATACTCTACAAAAAAAACAAAATAGAATTACAAAGTATAAGTACCGGTTTACCTTTACTCTCTATTTTTACTCAACAAGCAAAAATAGAAAATCTTAAATTTATTACAAAAAAAAATAAGGTAAAAGATTTAATTGAGTTTGGCAGAGGTTTTCAAAATACTCCTCAATTATTCATTTTGAAAAAGATGGTGAAATCTGGAGATATTTCCTTAGAAGCCAAGATAAATTTTTCTGAGGACGGCAGCATCTCAAAAGATTATGTAATAGACGGTGATCTTGAAAATGTTAAATTAAGGTTACTAAACAAAGATATTATTGATAATATAAAATTTGGTTTCATATTAAAAGATAAAGATTACCTCATTTACAATGCCTCATCTCTTTATCAGGAGATAAAATTTAAATCAGACGAAATTAAAATAAAAGAAAAAGACAGCGCCTTTTTATTTAATGGTAATATTTCTACATCAAAAAATGATCTTAATCTTAAAGCGATATCAAAAATATTCCAACTTGATTTAAGGAGTATTGAAAACGATAAAATTATATTTTCTTCAAATAACAAGTTTTCTTTCAAATTAAGTAAAAAGTTTAAGTTTTCAAATATAAATGCAAATTCAAAATTTAATATAGAAAGCTTGGAATATGCAAACTCTAGTTTAAAGGAATTTTTTCCAGGTTACAAAAATGAAGTGAAATTTGAAAATAACGTAATAAATTTAGATTATCAAAATGGAAATTACAAGATATCAGGAGATAGCGAATTAAATGTTAATGAAGACACAGATAGTCTAAGATACTCAATTGAGAAGAAAAAAGATAAAATTTTTTTTAAAACAAATTTTGAGATTAAAAGTAATACATTAAACCTTGAACTTTTGAACTATACAAAAAAAAAAGGTACTAAAAGTAATCTTATTATAGAAGGGGTTGTAAACAGGAATAATTCAGTTTTTTTAAATAAAATAAACTTCGCTGAGTCAAAAAATTTTATTAAGGTTAAAAATATTAATTTAAATTCCAAAAAAAAATTAAAAAGTATTGACCAAATTGACGTTGATCTCGTAAATAATAACGATCAAATCAGTCAATTAAATATCAAAAGAAAAAAAATTGATTACTCTATTAATAGTAAAATCTTTGATGGAGCAAAAATCCTTGATAGAATATTGTTTTCAAAAAGTGAGGGAAATTTTTTTGACATTTTTGAAAAATTAAACTCTAAAATTTCAATAAACTTTAATACCATCTATATTTCAAATGAAGATTATTTAAATAGTTTCAAAGCGGATATTATTGTTAATAATAATCAAATAAAAGATTTAATTTTATCCTCTCAGTTTTCAACCAAAGAAGACTTAAAATTTTCAATAAAGACAAACTCAAACAATGAAAGGATAACAGATTTATTTGCGGGCAATGCAAAACCATTAGTAAAAAAATATGATTTTATAAAAGGTTTTGAGGGTGGCTATTTAAAATTTGATTCTATTGAAAAAAATAAAGTTTCAAATTCTAATTTAAAAATTTTTGATTTTAAATTAAAAGAAGTCCCAGCATTAACAAAATTACTTACCCTAGCATCTTTGCAAGGAATTGCAGATCTTTTGACTGGAGAAGGTATTAGATTTAATGAATTTGAAATGATTTTTAATAATAAAAATGGGCTTATGACGATTGAGGAAATCTATTCTTTAGGGCCTTCGATATCTATATTGATGGATGGGTATATTCAAAAAGATGATTTAGTAAGTCTAAGAGGTACCTTGGTACCTGCAACTACTGTAAATAAAGTTATAGGTTCAATTCCGGTCATTGGAGATTTACTTGTCGGTAAAAAAGCTGGAGAGGGTGTTTTTGGAGTAAGTTTTAAAATAAAAGGTTATCCTGATGATTTAAAAACAACAGTTAATCCTATCAAAACTTTAACTCCAAGGTTTATTACGAGAACATTAGAGAAAATAAAAAAATCTAACGAATGATTTTTATTAAAACGTGATTTTTCTTACCATGAGAAATCTTTAAAACCTCATCTTTAAAGTCAGACACATTAATTGCTAAATTTTCATCTGTAACTGTAGAGTTATTTACTTTTAAACCAGAATTTTTTATTGTTCTTCTAATTTCACTTTTTGAACTAAACAAATTAGTTTTGATAGAAAGATCAATTATATTTAAACCATTATTAATTTGATTTTTTTTAATTTTTATTACTGGCAACTCATCTCCTGAACCACCCGCGAATGTTTTTTTAGCTGTCTCTAAAGCTTTTAATGCAGCTGCTTGACCATGTAAAAGAGTAGTAGCTTCATTTGCTAAAAGGGTTTTTAAATAGTTAATATTTTTATCTTTTATATTTTCAATTTCAGAGACATCTTTATCTGTAAACATCTTCAAAAATCTAACAACATCTCGATCATCTGTATTTCTCCAAAATTGCCAGTAGTCATAAGATGGCAAAAGTTTTTTATCCAACCAAACAGCTCCTTTTTCAGTTTTACCCATTTTTGCTCCAGATGCTAAAGTAATCAAAGGTGTTGTTAAACCGTAAACTTGCTTACTTGAGTATCTTTTTACTAATTCAACACCATTAACGATATTACCCCATTGATCAGAGCCACCAATTTGCATTAAACAATTTTTTGTTTTGTTAAGTTCTAAAAAATCATATGCTTGCAGTATCATATAGTTAAATTCCATATAGCTTAATGATTGCTCTCTCTCCAATCTAAGTTTAACGCTATCAAAACTTAGCATTTTATTAATAGTAAAATGTTTTCCAATATCTCTTAAAAACTTAATATAATTTAGTTTACCCAACCACTTAAAATTGTTTACATAAATAGGACGTGTTTTAGAATTTTTGTTATCCAGAAATATCGAAAAAACTTTCTTAATATTTTTTATATTCTTTTCGATTTCTTTTTCTGTAAGAATTTTTCTTGTTTCTTCTTTTCCTGAAGGATCACCTATTCTTGTTGTACCTCCTCCGAGCAATATAATTGGTTGATGTCCATGTTTTTGTAACAACCTTAAGCACATAATTTGGAGTAAGCTTCCTACGTGTAAACTTTGAGCAGTACAGTCGAAACCAATATAAGCTCTTATTTTTTTCTTATCCATTAACGCATTTAGGGACTCTAAATTAGTACATTGATTAAAATATTCTCTTTCATTAAACTCTTTAAGGAATGAATTTTTCATTTTTTTATAAAATAAGTCAGTTTCAATATACCTATATTAACTTAATTAAAAAATAAATATTATGTCTAAAAATTACTATAGCCTTGGGTTAATGAGCGGTACATCTGGAGATGGAGTTGATGCATCTTTAATAAATTCTGACGGGGATTCAAATTATAACGTAGAAATTAACAAGTATTTTGAATATGAAAATAACTTGAGTCAAAAAATACACTCACTAAAAGATAAAATTAATACTGTCACTGATCTTGAAACATGTTCCACTGAGCTAAAAGCTTTGGAGAAAGAATTAACTATTTTTCACTCAAAAGTAGTAATGGATATAATTAAAAATACAAAGATAAAAATTGATTTTGTAGGTTTTCATGGCCAAACAATGTTTCACGATCCATCTAAGAAAATCTCTAAACAAATAGGAGATGGTAAACTTTTGTCTCAACTTACTCAGACCACTGTTGTCTATAATTTTAGACAAAATGATATTCAGAATGGTGGTGAAGGAGCACCTTTAGCTCCTATTTTTCACAAAACATTAGTAAAAAAGATAAAAATTGAGTTACCAGTTTGTATATTAAATATTGGTGGAATTTCTAATGTAACAATACTAGGTGATTACGAACAAAATCATTTTACAAGTAGAGATTTGGGTCCAGGAAACTGTTTAATTGATGCCTGGGTTAGAAAAAATAAAAAAGGAAATTTTGATAAAGATGGTGCATACGCAGCAATGGGCAAAACAAATGATTTGATGTTAAATCAGGCATTAGATAATTTTGATAATCGACCTGACCAGAATAGACTTTCTTTCGATACCAAAGATTTTGACATAAATTTTTTAAGAGGCGTAAGTTTTGAAGATGGTGCAGCAACTTTAACGGACTTATCAGGGAGAATAATTGGAGCTGGTTTATTTTCTTTATTGAGCGATGTAAGAAATAAATTATTTAAAGTTTTGGTGTCTGGAGGTGGAAGAAAAAATAAAACTTTAATTCAAAGGATAAAATCTAGAACATTGAAAAATTTAGTAATCCAACCTATTGATGACTATGGCATAGACGGAGATTATGTGGAGTCTCAGGCATTTGCATTTTTAGCAATTAGAAGTTTCTTGAAGTTGCCAATATCGTTTCCTGATACTACAGGATGTAAAAGTCCTACTACAGGTGGCGAAGTTGTGAAAAATTTTTAATATAAGGCAGATTCTTTTTTAATATATTTATCCAAAACTTTTTTTAAACTCTCTTCAGATTTTGTAAAAAAGTGATTTGCATCAGGTACAGACTCAAATTCAACTTTAATACCTTTTTGGGATGCCAGCCTTTTATCAAGTTCATTAATATATTCTTTAGGCACTAACTCATCTTTTTTTCCATAAACCATTAGCCCTGATGTAGGACATGGAGATAAAAAAGAAAAATCATAAACGTTAGGTTGTGGAGATATAGATATAAATCTATTGATTTCAGGACGTCTCATAAGTAATTGCATAGAGATTAAAGATCCAAAAGAAAAACCAGCAACCCAACATTGAGAATTATCAAAATTCTCCCTCTCTAACCAATCAAGTGCAGCAGCAGCATCAGCTAACTCCCCTTGGCCGTTATCAAATTCGCCATCGCTTTTGCCTACCCCTCTAAAATTAACTCTGCAAACTGAAAACCCGTTGTCCATAAAAGCATGAAAAGTATCAACAACAACTTTATTATTCATCGTACCACCGTATTGCGGATGAGGTTGAAGAACTAAAGCTATTGGAGATGTAATTTTATGACTTTTAAAATATTTTGCTTCTAATCTTCCTGCAGGTCCAGGTATGAAGATTTCTAAAATTTTATTTTCCATGTTTGTTAATGATTATTATTCTCACTAAAAAACTTTGTTTATCATATTGCAGTGTCAATTTGCGAGTCTTTTTCTTTAATGCAATCTTGACTATTTTAGTCGGGTATATATATAAGTCCCATAAATTGCGGATTATGAAGCTTAATACTAAATCACGATATGCTGTAATGGCACTTGCTGATATGGCGAGATTTGATGGGAAATACCCAGTTAGTTTAAGAGATATATCTCTAAGACAGAGTATATCTTTACTTTATTTGGAACAGATTTTTTTAAGATTAAAAAAAAATAATATTGTTAAAAGTGTAAGAGGTACAAATGGTGGCTATATTATATCTAAAAATATTAACGACCTGAAAATTTCAGATATTTTTTATGCTTTAGATGAAAAAGTCAAAACAGTTGGATGTAAAAAAGATTCAAAAAAAGGTTGTAATGGCAAATCTTCAAAATGCATAACTCACAATTTGTGGGATGAACTTGATTTGCATATCAATTCATTTTTTGAAAATAAAAAATTGGGTGATTTAGTAAGGAAAAAAGAAAGTAGAAATTAATGAGAGAAAAAGAACTTGAAAAGTTAAAAGACTATAAATACGGTTTTTCAACTGATATTGAAAATTTCAAAGCTCCAAAAGGTTTAAATGAAGATGTTATCAAATTTATATCTAATATTAAAAAAGAACCTAAGTGGTTGTTGGATTGGAGACTAAAAGCTTACAATAGGGTAAAAGTTTTAAAAGAACCAAACTGGCAGAAACCAAAGTATCCTAAAATTGACTATCAAGATCTTTATTATTATTCAGCGCCAAAAAGTTTTAAAGAAAAACCAAAAAGTTTAGATGAATTAGATCCAAAACTTATTGAAACCTATAACAAACTTGGTATTCCGCTAAATGAACAAAAAAGATTAAATGGTATAGCGGTTGACGCTGTATTCGACTCAGTTTCTGTAGCTACGACTTTTAAGGATACTCTGACAGAAAAAGGAATTATTTTTTGCTCTATTTCTGAAGCAATTCAAAAACATCCAGATCTAGTGAAAAAATATTTAGGTTCTGTAATACCAATTACTGATCATTACTTTGCAACATTAAATTCAGCAGTATTTACTGATGGATCTTTTGTTTATATTCCACCGGGAGTAAGATGTCCTATGGAGCTTTCTACATATTTTAGAATAAATGCCTCTGATACAGGTCAGTTTGAGAGAACTCTTATTATTGCAGATAAAGGGAGTTACGTAAGCTATTTAGAAGGATGCACTGCACCAATGAGAGACGAGAATCAATTGCATGCAGCAAATGTTGAGTTGATTGCATTAGATGACGCTGAAATAAAATACTCAACTGTTCAAAATTGGTATCCTGGAGATAAAGATGGAAAAGGTGGAATTTACAACTTTGTAACAAAAAGAGGATTATGCAAGGGTAAAAATTCTAAAATTTCTTGGACACAAGTTGAAACCGGATCAGCTATCACGTGGAAGTATCCAAGCTGCATATTGCAAGGTGACAACTCAGTTGGTGAATTTTATTCAATTGCAATTACAAATAATCACCAAAAAGCAGATACAGGTACTAAAATGATTCACTTAGGCAAGAATACAAAAAGTAAAATCATATCAAAGGGTATAAGTGCAGGTTTCTCTGATATGACTTATAGAGGATTAGTTGATATTTCTCCTAAATCATCAAACTCTAGTAATTATACTCAATGTGATTCATTACTAATGGGAAATAAATGTGGTGCACACACCATTCCTTACATTAAAAATAAAAATGCTAATTCTAATATTGCGCATGAAGCAACAACTTCAAAAATAAGCGATGAACAATTGCATTATTGCCAACAAAGAGGATTGAATTCTGAGGAAGCAGTAAGTTTGATTGTAAATGGTTTTTGTAAAGAAGTTCTTCAGCAATTACCTATGGAATTTGCAGTTGAAGCGCAAAAACTTGTTGGTATTAGTTTAGAGGGGAGTGTTGGTTAATGTTAAAAATCGATAACCTAAATGCAAAAATAGAAGATAAATCAATTTTAAATGGCTTCTCTCTTGAGATTAAACCTGGAGAAGTTCATGCTATAATGGGTCCTAATGGATCAGGAAAAAGCACTCTATCTAATATTTTATCAGGAAAAAAAGGGTATGACGTAACAGGGGATGTTTTATTTGAGAATAAAAATTTATTTGATCTTGAGACAGAGGAAAGAGCTCATAAAGGAATATTTTTAGCTTTTCAATATCCTTTAGAAATTCCAGGTGTAAATACAAACATCTTTTTAAAAACTTCTTTAAACGCTATTAAAAAAGCGCGTGGTGAAAAAGAATTAGACGCATTAGAGTTTCTCAAATTAGTAAAAGAAAAAGCAAAAAATCTAAAATTTGATGAAGAAAAACTTAGTAGACAACTTAATGTTGGTTTTTCTGGTGGAGAAAAAAAGAAGAATGAAATTTTACAAATGTCTATTTTAGAACCAAAATTATCAATTTTAGATGAAACAGATTCAGGACTAGATATTGATGCATTAAAAATTGTTGCAGATGGTGTTAACTCATTAAGAAAAAAAGATAATTCTTTTTTGATAATAACCCACTATCAAAGATTACTTAATTATATAAAACCTGATTTTGTTCATGTTTTAATGAATGGAAAAGTAGTTAAATCAGGAGGACCTGAGTTAGCGCTAGAGTTAGAAAAGAAAGGTTATGAAAACATAAACTAATGGAAAATTTTAAAACAGATTTTAAAAAAACATTAAAGAATAACAATTTATCTGAAAAGGAAATTGCTTTTAAAAATCTTAATGCAAAAGAATTCTCGAGCCATGGTTTCCCAAATAGGAAAGATGAAGATTGGAAATTTTCAGATATTAATCAAATTATTAAAAAAGAAATTGGAGAATTAAATTTTTACAATGAACAATTAAAAAAAATTGAGATAGATAAAGATATCTTACTCAATGAAATAGAACATAACAAATTGTTTTTTGTAAATGGTCAATTAGTACAGATTGACTTTAATTCTGAGGATAAAGGTAAAATAGAATTTTTAGATAATCAAAATAATATAGATGAACAATTAGCAGATAATTCTTTAATAAATTTGAATAACGCCTTATCAAATAAAAGTTATAAATTATTGATTAAGAAAAATTATCAAATTAAAAAACCTCTTATTATTTACCACACAACTAAAAGTGAATTAAAATCACAAAGCATAAATTTTAAAATTAATTTTGTGTTAGAGGAAAACAGTTCTTTAAAGTTAATTGACTTTGTAAAAGACAAAGGTAATAAAAACTTTATCAATATTTTTTACAATTTTTCTTTAGAAAAAAATTCAATTTTAAAAAACTACAAAATTGATCAGTTTGAAAATGATAATATTAGATATATGTTTAACAACATTAAACAATCTTCTAATAGCGTTTCAGAAACATTTTATTTATCTAAAGGATCAACTTTTTCAAAAAACGAAATCTTTTGTGACTTAAAAGGAGAACACTCTTCAGCTTTTGTGAATGGTATATTTTCACTAAATAAAAGCAAACACCACGAGATTAAGGCAAAAATTAATCATTTAGTTGAGAATACAAAAAGCTATCAGTTAGTGAAAAGTGTTTTAGAAAATAAATCAAGATCAGTTTATCAAGGAAAAATATATGTAGACTCGAAAGCACAAAAAACAGATGGCTATCAATTAAGTAAAGCAATATTGGTTGATGAAACAACAGAATTTAATGCAAAGCCTGAGTTAGAAATTTATGCAGATGATGTAAAATGTTCACATGGATCTGCTTCTGGAAGTTTAGATGAAAATTCAATATTTTATTTGATGTCTAGGGGCCTTAGTTACAAAGAGGCAAGAGAATTATTAATAAATGGTTTTCTTGTTGAAGTAATCAATCAAATAACTGATGAATCAATTAAAAAACTTATTAAAAATTTATATGGATTAAAAAATGAATATTAAAGATATCAAAAAAGAATTTCCAATATTTGATAACAAAGTTCATAATAATGATCTAGTTTATTTAGATAGTGCTAATTCATCTCAAAAGCCTAAAGTTGTTGTAGATAGAATCTACGATTTTTATACTAAAGAATTTTCAAATGTGGGTCGTAGCGTTCATTACTTAGCTGTAGCAGCAACAAATTTATACGAAAATACAAGGGTTTTAGTACAGAAATACATTAATGCAAAAGATCCAAACGAGATAGTTTTCACAAAAGGTGCAACCGAGGCAATAAATTTAGTAGCAAATACTTTCGGTCAAAAATATTTAAAAGAGGGTGATGAAATTTTAATTACAGAATTAGAACACCATTCAAACTATGTTCCTTGGCATTATTTAAGGAAATCAAAAGGTGTTAAGATTAATTTTGCAGATGTAGATGAGAACGGTGATATTAGTATTGAAAGTATTGAAAAGAAAATTACACCTAAAACAAAAATTTTGGCTATCACTCATCTATCTAATGTTACAGGTGCAATTCTTCCTATTAAAGAAATTATTCAATTAGCACATTCAAAGAATATTCCAGTTCTTGTAGATGGTTGTCAGGGAGCTCCACATTTAAAATTAGATATGCAAGATCTTAATTGTGATTTTTACGCAATATCCTGCCATAAAATGTATGGACCTACTGGTCTTGGTGTATTGTATGCTAAAAAGAAATGGTTAGAAGAGTTACCACCTTACCAAGGCGGCGGCGGAATGATTGGTGAAGTAAAAAAAGAAGGGATTACTTTTGGAGATCTTCCTAATAAATATGAAGCAGGTACAATGGCAACTGCACAAGTGATCGCATTTGGTGAGTCAATTAATTTCATAAACAAACTCGGTATAGATAAAATTGAGGAACATGAGAGAGAATTGACAAAATACGGTGAAGAAATTTTAAGAAAAAATAATTCTGTAAAACTCATTGGGAGCCCAAAAAATAAAGGGTCAGTTTTATCATTCACTTTAGATGGAATTCATCCACATGATATAGCAACTATACTTGATGAAGATGGTGTTGCAATAAGAGCTGGACACCATTGTTGTCAAATCCTTCATGAAAAATTAGGATTAGCAGCTACAGCTAGAGCATCTTTAGGTGTTTACAATACCAAAGATGATCTCGATCAATTAAACAGCTCAATTAACAAATGTATAAAAATATTTAATTCATAATGGACTTAAAAGATTTATACCAACAATTAATTCTAGATCATGGAAAAAATCCTAGGAACTTAGGAAAGTTTGAAAATTTTAATAAAGACGCTAAAGGACATAATCCTTTATGCGGAGATAAAGTTCATGTTTACTTAAAATTGGATGAAAATAAAAAGATTTCCGATATCAAATTTGAAGGTGAGGGATGTGCGATATCCATGGCATCTGCTTCCATAATGACTGAATTGATGAAAAATAAAGAGGAACCAGAGGTAAAAGAATTGATTGATGACTTTTTAAAAATGATAAAAGATAGCCCTGAACTTAGTTCTAAAATTATTAGTGAGGATGAAAAAACTAAACTTATGTCTTTGTCTGGAGTTAAAAAATACCCAATGAGAGTAAAATGTGCAACCTTACCGTGGCATACTTTAGTTTCAGCCATGACAGATAAACCTGGAGAAGTAAATACTGAAAAGGAAGATTAAATGGAATTAAAAGATAAAGTAATATCAGAAATCAAGAAAATCTATGATCCCGAAATACCAGTAAATATTTATGATTTGGGTTTAATTTATAATGTAAAAGTTGATAAAGAAAATGTTGTAGAAATTAAAATGACTCTTACTACTCCAAATTGTCCAGTTGCCGAAAGTCTGCCTAAAGAAGTAGAGGAAAGTGTTAAAGGTATTAAGGAAGTTAAGGATGCAAAATTAGAATTAGTTTGGGAACCGCCATGGGACAAATCAATGATGTCAGAGGCAGCAAAATTGGAGTTAAATTTATGAGTCAGATAATTAAACTTAGTGACAAAGCAGCGGACAGAATAAAGTCAATTTTATCGAACGATAAAACCTCTTTAGGAGTAAGAATTGGTGTTAAGAGTGGTGGATGTGCTGGGATGTCTTACGTTATGGAATATGCAAAATCAGAAAATCCAAATGATGAAATGATTGAGGAAAAAGGTGTAAAAGTATTTATAGATCCTGGTGCCGTTATGTATTTGTTAGGTACTACAATGGATTTTAAAGAAGAGGAGTTTTCATCATCTTTCGTGTTTAATAATCCTAACGAAACTGAGCGTTGTGGATGCGGAGAGTCTTTTAAAATAGAGTAACTTTTATCATATATATTAAGGGTTGTTTTTTTTAAATTAAGTTAATAACCTAATTGTTCTTATATGAAAAAGGACACTTATAAAAACAAGGCCACTTTTCTAGAAAAATTAAAAACCAAGTCTAAACGAGAAGCAAATTTGTTTTTTTCTTTGTGTGAAGACGATAGTGAAATAGTAAACACAAAAAAATTCAAGGAAGTTTTATTAAACTCAGGTTTAAAAGCCAATGATAAAAGACTATATAACCTTTTTCAGAATTTAGACGCTCATGGTGATAAAATTGTTTTTGAAGACTTTATTGATATTATCCGAAGTTCAGAATTAATTGTTGAAAAATCTTTAAGAGGTGAATTATCAATCCCAGATTTTAGCTATTTTGCAAAAAATTTGGATAGTATGTTTGATGAAGTAAAAAAAATTAAAACAGGGGAATTAGCATCATACATCCCACCACTAGCTGAAGTTGATCCAGATCAATTTGGTGTTGCAATTGTAACAGCAGATGGTCAAATATATCAAAAGGGTGATAGTAATGTTGATTTTTCAATTCAATCTATGTGCAAACCTTTTAACTATTGTTTTGCAATGGAAAGATTGGGTTTAGAAAAAGTTCATCAACATGTTGGTCAAGAACCATCTGGTAGACAATTCGATGATCTAACTTTATTAGCAAAAACAGCTATAGGTGACCTGCAAGGAGAGCATGCTAAAGATAATCGAAACGGAAAATCTAGTCGCGTTCCTTTTAACCCAATGGTCAACGCTGGTGCGATAATGACAGCTGGTCTAATAGGTCCTGAAGAGTCTCACAGTCAAAGATTAAGATACATAAGACAACAGTTTGGCAGGCTAATAGGATGGTCTCCAAAAGATGATTTTGGTGCTGAGTTACCAAGATTCAATAAAAATATGGCTCGCCAAGAAAATTTTACGGGATATAATAATATTGCAATGGGTTATCTTTTGATGGCTACAGGCAATTTACCCCATACCAAAACCAAGCTGCACAATGACATACATCCTGATGAGGATGAATTTGACTTTTACACAGAACCCGCAGTTACCGAAGCACTCAAGCTCTATTTTAGCATATGTTCATTAGAGATGACTTCTGTAAATTTTGCAACAGCCGCAGCCACGCTTGCTAATAGTGGCGTTAATCCCCTAACTCAAGATCGTGTACTAAGTCAGAAAACTGTAAGAAATTGTTTACCAGTTCTACAAACTAGTGGGATGTATAATGCTAGTGGTACATTCTTTCAACAAGTGGGATTACCAGCAAAAAGCGGAGTAGGTGGTGGAGTTATATTAATAGTTCCAAGACTGATGGGAATATGTATTTTTTCACCTCGCTTAGACAAACAAGGAAATAGTGTTAGAGGAATTGAAATGGCGAGACGAATTACATCAAAATATTTAGTTCATACTTTTGATGGTACAATGACAGATACAGATCGTCTTGATCCAAAAATACCAATTTCGAAGTGGCGTGCGAATAGCTGTGGAGAGGCAATTTGGGCTGCAAGCAATGGAAATATTAGAACATTGGAGCGTTTAGTTAGTGAACAAAGAGATCTTCAAAACGGAGACTATGATATGAGAACTCCATTGCATTTAGCGTCAGCTGAAGGTCAACTAGAAGCAGTTCAATTTTTACTTAAACAGGGTGTTAAACCGATACCAGATCGTTGGGGCGGTTACGGATACTTTGATGCAAAAAATAATAATCATAAAGAAATTGTAAAGGAATTTGAAAAACTTGATATTGATTACACTCAAGCATCACACTTAATTGAAGATCCTAATGGAAAAACCGACAAGATGGCAATTTATGATGATGAATTAGCAGTCATTGAACTATTGTTCGCAGCTTCCGAAAACAACGTTGAAGGTATACGAAATTTGGTTGCAAAGGGAATACCTGTGCATGCCGGAGATTATGACTCTAGAACAGCTTTACATCTTGCAGCTGCTGAAGGCTGCTTAGACGTAGTTGAGTACTTGGTTACACATGGACACCCTTTATTCGTTAGAGATAGATGGGGTGCTACACCTTTAGATGAGGCTAAAAGAGAAAAAAGAAAATCTGTTATTAATTATCTTAAAGATTTTAATTGAACGATTTTTCTTAAACTACACAAATACTTTAACAACTATAATACATTTCGTATTCAATAGGATGCGGAGTATCTTGAAAGTTATTTACTTCTTCCATTTTCAAGTCAATGTAAGCATCAATCTGATCGTCAGTAAACACTCCACCTTCAGTTAAAAATTTTCGGTCTTCATCTAAAGCTACACAAGCCTGTCTTAATGATGAACAAACAGTCGGAATACCTTTTAGCTCCTCAGGACTTAAAGCATATAAGTCTTGGTCCATTGGTTTACCAGGTTTGATTTTATTCTTAATTCCATCTAAACCTGCCATCAACATTGCTGAAAATGTTAAATAAGGATTCCCAGAAGCATCAGGAAATCTTACTTCAACTCTTTTACCTTTTTTACTTGTACTAAATGGTATTCGACAGCTTGCAGATCTGTTTCTAGATGAGTAAGCTAATAGCACTGGTGCTTCAAATCCTGGAATTAGTCTTTTGTAGCTGTTAGTAGAAGCGTTTGAAAAAGCGTTAAGTGCTCTTGCGTGTTTAATAATCCCACCAATGTAGTACAAACATTCATCAGATAGTCCGGCGTATTTGTCTCCTGCAAACAACGGCTTATCTCCATTAAAAATAGATTGATGGATATGCATACCTGAACCGTTATCATTCTTAACTGGTTTTGGCATAAACGTAGCTGTTTTACCAAATGAATGAGCTACATTATGAACTGCGTATTTATAAATTTGCATACTGTCACCTTGGTTAACTAGAGTGTTAAACAAAGTTCCGAGTTCGTGTTGGCTTGGTGCAACTTCATGGTGATGTTTCTCGACCTTTACACCCATATCCCTCATTGCTTTAAGACATTCAGATCTTAAATCTTGTCCACCATCAACTGGAGGAACCGGGAAGTAACCACCTTTAATCTTTGGTCTGTGTCCCATATTTCCATTATCATATTTCTTTCCTGTATTGTAAGGACCTTCAATACTATCAATTTCAAAACCTGTTTTATTCATATCGTTAGAAAATTTTACATCATCAAATACAAAAAATTCTGGTTCTGGTCCAAAATAAGCTTTGTCTCCAATTTTAGTTTTTTTTAAATATTCCTCAGCTTTTTTTGCAGTGGATCGTGGATCTCTCTCGTAAAAACTTTTAGTAATTGGGTCCATTACATCACAAAAAAGTACTAATGTAGTGTGTGAAAAAAAAGGGTCTACGAAACTGTTTGATAAATCTGGCTTTAAAATCATATCAGACTCATTAATCGCTTTCCAACCAGCAATCGATGAACCATCGAAAAAAATTCCATTATTTAGCATATCTTCATCTACTGTAATTAGATCTTGTGTTACGTGTTGTAGTTTACCTCTAGGGTCAGTAAATCTTAAATCTACATATTCAATTTCTTTGTCTTTTATTTTTTTTAATATGTCTTTTGCACTCATATAATTTGACCTTTCAATTTTAAAGTTTAATAGCAAATAAAAATATATTAATATCGTTCATTATATTGATATCTCCTATGCAATTTAAACATGGATTGATACCTAAGTTATAAATATTTTACAAACAACTAATAGTTGAATGAATGACTTATTAAACAAAGAGCCAGTAAAACGAGTGATTGAAACCTTAAATAGGTTTAATGAAAACCTCAAGGTTCAAATTTTGGAAAAAACTGCAAGGACAGCAAAGGAAGCAGCTAATGCCTTAAATTGTGAGGAGGGTGCTATCGTTAAAAGTTTAGTTTTCAAAACAGAGACAGAATTTTTAGTTTGTTTAATATCTGGCGATAAAAGATGTTCTTTAAACAAGCTCAAAAAGGTTATTTCAAAAAAAGATGTTTCAATGGCAAGTGCAGATGAGGTTAAAGCTCAAACTGGTTTTACTATTGGTGGTGTTTCACCAGTAGGTCATATAAATAACCTAGATATAATTATTGATAAAACACTTGAAAGATTTCAAATTGTGTATGCTGCAGCGGGACATCCAAATAGTATATTCAAAATAGATATTTCAAAATTAAAAGACCTAACAAAAGGAAGGGTTGAGGATATTACTGAATGAGACAGCCTACTATAGCAGATTATTCATTATTGGTTTTTCTGGGAGTAGTTTGGGCCTCTGCTTTTTTTAACATTAAATTAGCAACAGACTCGTTTGGTCCGATAACTATTGCATTTATTAGAGTTTTGTTGGGATCTCTGCCTTTAATAATTTTATGCTTATATAAGAACATCAAAATAGAGGTCTTTTCAAAAGATTGGCTGTGGTTTGCAGCAATAGGTTTTGTAAACTTAGTTTTTCCGTTTTTCTTAATCGCTTATGGGGTTAAAAACGTTCAAAGTAATCTAGCTGCAATATTAATGTCCACCTCTCCTTTAACTTCAACTCTACTTGCACACTTCTTTATTAAAAATGAAAAAATTAATTTACTTAAAGTAATTGGAGTGTCTATTGGTTTTGCAGGTATAATATATCTATTTTCTGACAACTTCTTGATCAATGAAAACAACCTATTTTCAGCATTATGTATTTTAGTTGGTTCCTTAGGATATGTTATTGGTGGAATACTAACTCTGAAAATAAGTCATAAAAAAAATGAAAACGTGACTGCATCTATCTTAATTTGGGCAACAATAATTTTATTACCAATTTGTTTTTATTTTGAAAAACCATGGAACTATAATCCATCACTAACATCAGCAATTTCAATAACTTATTTGGGAGTTATAGCCACAGGTTTAGCTTGGGTTTTAAGATTTAAAGTCTTAAAAGATAACGGTTTAGTTTTTCAGTCACAAGTAGCTTATTTAATTCCAATCTTTGGAGTAATTTTAGGTTATATTTTTTTAGACGAACTAATCACATTTAAAGTACTAGTTGCACTTATTGCAATTATAATAGGGATATATTTTGTTAAAAAATCTACTACTTCGAAGAAGATTTTAAGTCAAAAAAATATCTAATATTTGCAGCTAATTTTATAAAATTTGTTATAGATTTTTTTATATTTAATATTAATAAATATGAAAATCCTCTAAGGATATATTTTATTATTTTTCTAAAGTGGTGAACAGTAAATTTTTGTACATTAAAATAAATAAGAGGAGAATATTCATTATGAAAGGTTTTTATTAAAAAATTCTGAATGTTCGATTTTGAGGATTTGCCCTGATTATGTTGAGCTTTCGATTTTGGTGTTATGATTACACTCTTTTTTTTGGATCTAAATTTTCTACAAAGATCAATCTCCTCCCAAAAAAGAAAATACTTTTCATCAAATTTACCAATATTTTCAAAGTGTTTTGCACTTATTAATAAAGCACAGCCTTTAGCAACATCAACGCATAATTCACCCTCTATCTTTGAATTTAATAATAATTCTCTTGATCTCATTGCACTTGATGAATCTAAATTCTTTAAGTTTCTTTCTGGAAATGCTCCGTAAAAGTCTTTATCAGGAAGTGTAACGGGAGCAACTATTCCGCAGTCATTATATTGGTTTAAAGTGTTAAGCATATTTTCTATTGAACTATCATCAATGGAAAGGTCAGGATTAAGAACTAGAAAAAAATTTGTAGATACATTATCAAAAGCAAAATTTATTGCTCTACCATACCCAAGATTTTTATTTTTTGAAATAACTTGGATATTTTTAAAATTTTTAATTCGCTCAAGAATTTTTTCATTTTTTCCATTATCGACAACAATTATCTTAAAATTTTTTAGACTATCAAAAAAACTCTCAACTATTTCACTTGAGTTATAGAGAACAGTAATGATCGTAATTTCATTATAAATTTTGCTCATCTGCGTGAAATAGCTTATATTTTTTTAAAAAAATTTGTTTTAATTTATTTTTTCTATTTCAATTTATAATAGAAGAATTATGAAAAAACATACCAAATGTTGTTGTCGTTTAATAAATCAATAATATTTTCAACTTGAGGTTTTTCTGTGGTTTCACGTGAAAATACTATAGGTTTGATAAATTAATGAATAAATTTTTACCTCTGATCTTTGTTCTATTGTGGTCTTCAGCTTTTGTTACTACAAAACCAATAGTAGATAACAGTGATCCTTTTGCAGCTTTAGCTTTCCGATTTTTTATAGTTGCTCTAGGTTTTTTTATTTATTGCGTTTATAAAAAACTATCACTTAAATTAAACAGTAGAGACTTTATCCAGTCTTTTTCAAGTGGCGTTCTATTTCATGGAATTTATTTAGGAGGTGTATTTTTTTCTATCTCAAAAGGTATTCCAACAGGTATAACTGCACTTATTGTTACAATGCAGCCGATTTTAACAAATGCTTTGGCCGGACCTTTTCTCAAAGAGCATGTAGGATGGAAACAGTGGATTGGGGTTGCTCTTGGATTTATAGGATCTGCATTAGTATTAGGAGTAGATATAGGAGGTGCTCTTCCAACAATTGGAATTATAGCTTCTTTCATTGCACTAATATCCATTACATCTGCCACTCTTTTTCAAAAGAAATTCAGTGGAAATATTCCTTTACCAGTAAGCAATACATATCAAGCTGCAGGAGGATGTTTCTTCCACTTGATAGTGATTTTGTTTTTTGTTGAACCCTTTATCGATTTTAACCCCAGTTTTTTAATAGCAATGGGTCATCAAATTTTTCTTGTATCTTTTGGTGCGTTTACAATATTAATGTTTTTAATCAAAAATAATTCAGCAAGTAAAACAGTTACTGTATTTTTTTTAATACCAGCAACTTCGGCAATTATTGCCTGGATATTTCTTAATGAACAATTATCTTTAATTGATATATTTGGCTTCATTGTTGCTTCACTTGGTGTATTTATCGCAACAAGAAAATCTTAAACTATTCTATTTATTGAAAAAAAACATTTCAACTTAAAATTGAAATATATTTTGCGCATTTACATCGTGTTTAAAAAGAGCTTAAATTGAAATTATACAAATGGCTAAGTCTAAGAAAAAAAAAGCTGTTAAGAAAAGAAGAAAGAAAACAAAAAAGTCGATTAAAAAAAGAAGAAAACTTAAAAGCGGAACGACAAAGAAACTTTCTAAATCTAAAAAAAAGCTGAAAAAGACAAAGCCAAAAACAATACGTAAAACAAATGGAGGAAAAATGAGTGCAGAGATGAAAGTGTCTTCTGTTCTAGATACCTCTCATTTGAAGGTTAAATTTCCGTTCAAAGCAAAATACGGAAACTACATAAATGGAAAATTTGTAGAACCTAAATCTGGAAAGTATTTTGATAATACTTCTCCGATCTCAAATGAAGTTATCTGTTCAGTTGCGCGATCTAACGAAAAAGACGTGGATGCAGCATTAGATGCAGCTCACGCAGCTTTCCCAACTTGGGGAAAGACATCAATCACTGAAAGATCTAACATTTTGATAAAGATTGCAGATGTATTAGAAAAGAATTTAAATACATTAGCAGTAGCAGAATGTTTAGATAACGGTAAGCCAATCAGAGAATGTATGGCTGCTGACTTACCTCTTGTAATAGATCATTGGAGATATTTTGCAGGAGTAATCAGAGCAGAAGAAGGTTCAGTTGCTGAAATAAGCAATAATGAATATTCTTATCATATACCTGAGCCACTAGGTGTAGTTGGACAAATTATACCTTGGAACTTCCCATTACTAATGGCAACTTGGAAACTTGCTCCAGCATTAGCTGCTGGTAACTGTGTGGTATTAAAACCTGCAGAGCAAACTCCAGCGTCTATCATGGTAATGATGGAAATGATTGGCGATCTTTTACCAAAAGGTGTTGTTAACATTGTAAGCGGTTTTGGATTAGAAGCTGGTAAACCTTTAGCATCTTCTAAAAGAATTAAGAAAATTGCTTTCACTGGTGAAACAACAACTGGTAGATTGATTATGCAATATGCATCACAAAACTTAATCCCAATAACTTTGGAATTAGGTGGTAAATCTCCTAACATTTTCTTTGAAGACGTCATGGATAAAAACGATGACTTCTTTGATAAATGTTTAGAAGGTTTTGCAATGTTTACATTAAACCAAGGAGAGGTTTGTACTTGTCCAAGTAGAGTACTAGTTCAAGAGTCTATCTATGACAAATTCATGGAAAAAGCTATTGCTAGAACTAAAGCTGTAAAACAAGACAATCCTTTAAAAATGGAGACAATGATTGGTGCGCAAGCTTCATTAGAACAAATGGAAAAAATCAAATCTTATCTAGATTTAGGTAAGAAAGAGGGTGCCAAAGTTCTATGTGGAGGAAATGTTGCAAAAATCAATAGTGGTTTAGAAAAAGGAAACTACATTGAGCCAACTATTTTCGAAGGTAAAAACAATATGAGAATATTCCAAGAAGAAATTTTTGGACCTGTTGTTTCTGTAACTAAATTTAAAGATGAAAAAGAAGCATTAGAAATTGCTAATGATACTCTTTATGGTTTAGGTGCAGGAGTATGGACTAGAAATGGAAATCTTGCATATAGAATGGGTAGAGAGATACAAGCTGGTAGAGTTTGGACAAACTGTTATCACGCTTATCCTGCTCATGCTGCTTTCGGCGGATATAAACAATCTGGTATCGGAAGAGAAACTCATAAAATGATGCTTAACCACTACAGACAAGTGAAGAACTTACACGTGTCTTACAGTGAAAAGAAATTGGGCTTCTTTTAAAAGATAATTAATATATAATGGCCCGTGAGGAATCACGGGCCATATTGTTATGAAAGTAAAAGCAACAGAATCAGCATTAAAACTAATTGAAGATATTAAAGCTCAACATGGGGAGGAGCTTTTATTTCATCAATCGGGTGGATGTTGCGATGGAAGTGCTCCAATGTGCTATCCTAGAAAAGAATACATGGTTGGTAACAGCGATGTAAAACTTGGTGAGATTGGTGGAGTCCCTTTTTATATGAATGATGACCAATATGAAAAGTGGAAACATACTGACTTAACTATCGATGCTGTAAATGGTATTGGCGGAATGTTCTCTTTGGATAATGGAACAGGCCGCAGATTTCTGACTAAATCAGAAATCTGCTTAGTCGTTGATAACGACAAAAAAAATTAATTAATCTTTTACTGTCCAGGTGCTTTGTAGCCAATTTTTCCTGCTTTAGCTGTAGCTTTTGAAAAATCAATCGCCTCAAGTATTGTTAAATTTTTAACAGCACCTGATCCCTCTACAACAAGTTTAATTGCAGCAAAATCATCAAACGATGTAAGATCTACAACAACAACAAAATCATAAGATCCTCTTACAATGTCCATACTATGCATTGTACCACCCATTGCTTTTGTTAATTGTTCTACAACTGCTTTTCTGTCAGTTCCTGGATCTTTCAAAAATCCTTGAAAAGCTTTTTCTGTGTAGTTTCCCATTATATATGCTTTCATGTTATACTCCTTAAATTAAGGTTTATAGTATCGAGTTTTTGGGTTTTGTTGATATGATTTATTTGCACACTAGACACTTTAAAAGCTCATGTTAGATTAAATTATGTACGAAAAATACGGTCAATTCATAGATGGTAAGTGGCACAAATCTTCTTCAGGTGAAACTTATGAAGTTATCAATCCAGCTAACGAGGAAATTATTGGTAAAGCATCTAAAGCTTCATCTGAGGATGTTGATAAAGCTTTGTTGTCTGCTCAAAAAGGTTTAGAGGTTTGGAAAAAAACACCACCATGGCAACGTGCTTATATTTTAAGAAGAATTGCTGACAAGATGAGAGAAAAGCAAGACATACTTGCTAAATGGATGACCCTTGAAGTTGGAAAACCGTTTGCAGAAGCAAAGGGTGAAGTTAATGGTGCAGCAGATATTTATGAGTGGAATGCAGAGGAGACAAAAAGAATTTATGGCCAAACAGTTGAAAGCAGATTTGAAGATACTAGAGTTCATGTTTACTACCAGCCTGTTGGAGTAGTAGCAGCATTAGTCCCGTGGAATTTTCCTTTAGTTTTATCTGCAAGGAAAATTTCTACAGCATTAGCAGCTGGCTGCTCAGTAATTGTAAAACCAGATGTAATAACTCCTGGTGTTGTTATGGAACAAGTTGAGATTTGTAGAGAATGTGGAGTTCCTCCAGGTGTTGTAAATTTATTATCAGGGGACCCTCCAAGTATCGCTCAACAATTAATTGCCTCTGATATAGTAAAAAAGATTTCGATTACAGGATCATCAAGAGTTGGAAAGTTAATTTTAAAACAGGCAGCAGACAAAGTTCAAAGAGTTACAATGGAATTAAGTGGTCACTCTCCATTTATAGTTTTTGATGATGCAGATATTAAAAAAGCGACCGACATGGCAATCGCTGCAAAGTTTAGAAATAATGGTCAAGTTTGTATTTCGCCTAATAGATTTTACATCCAAGAAAATAAAAAAGATGAATTTGTTAACTTGTTTGTAGAAAAAACTAAGAAATTGAAAATTGGTGACGGTATGGATCCTTCAGTTCAACTTGGACCTTTAACAACCAAAAAAAGATTAAACGAAATTGAAGAATTAGTTGAAACAACAAAAAAAGAGGGTGCGAAAGTTTTACTAGGTGGGAAAAGACCATCAGGCTTTAATAAAGGTTATTTCTATGAACCTACAGTTTTTGATAATGTAAAAGATGATTATACAATTATGAAAGTAGAACCATTTGGACCTTTGGTTCCTATGTTATCCTTTAAAAGTTTCGATGAAGTAATTGAAAGAGCTAATAATCATGAATTAGGATTATCAAGTTATATTTGTACTAACTCTATGGAAAAAGCACATAGAGCTTCAGAGTT
The DNA here is from genome assembly GCA_902610755.1 of uncultured Pelagibacteraceae bacterium. Taxonomy (GTDB): domain Bacteria; phylum Pseudomonadota; class Alphaproteobacteria; order Pelagibacterales; family Pelagibacteraceae; genus Pelagibacter. The sequence continues at coordinate 53,820 of CACLWW010000004.1, forward strand.
AATGGAAACTGGAACAGTAGCAGTCAATACACCTTTAGTAGCTTTAGCAGAAGCACCCTTTGGAGGTATCAAACAAGCGGGATACGGAAGAGAAGGTGGCTCTATGGCAATAAAAGATTATCTTAATGTTAAGTATACTCACCTTGGTTTAAAAGGTTAATTTAGATGACAGAATTAATTTTGGCTTTAGGTGCAGGCCTTCTAAGTTTTTTATCTCCATGTGTTTTACCTTTGATACCTGGTTATATATCGTACGTTTCAGGAAAATCTTTAAATGAACTACTTGAGGAAAAAAAAGTTAATATTTTACCAATAGTCCTCTTTACTGTTGGCTTCTCTTTAATTTTTATTGCATTTGGCGCAACTAGTTCTCTTATTGGAAAAATTTTGTTAAATAATTCAATAGAGTTAAGAATACTTTCTGGCTTAATTATTATATTTTTTTCTCTTCAAATAATTGGAATAATAAATTTAAATTTCCTTAACTTTGAAAAAAGGTTTCAAACACAAAAAAGTGCTAATATTTTTAGCTCTGTTTTAGTTGGAATGGCTTTTGGTTTTGGTTGGACTCCATGTATTGGACCTATACTAGGATCTATATTAGCTCTTGCAGCTGTAGAGCAAACACTACTTAAGGCAGTAATGTTATTATTATTTTATTCTTTAGGGTTGGCGATCCCATTTATTTTATCTGGTTTCTTAATACAAAAATTTATGCTTGTTTCAAAAAACCTAAAAAGAAATATCAATATTATTTCAAAAACTGGTGGATTTATTTTATTGGTAACGGGCATTTTAATACTTACAAACCAACTTCAGGCAGTGGGTTTTTATTTATTAAAATCTTTACCTTTTTTACAAAATCTGGGTTAAAAAAATCGTATTTTTTGGTATAATCATAATATGTCATTAAGCTATTTAATAAATCAATCTAGTAAGTTTATTTGGTACTCTGCGCACTACATTATTTCGTTTAAGTATGCGACACCTATTAAAATAGATAAGTCTAATCCACCTCCATTTTATGGAAAGATGCCATCAGGTAAAAAACTATTTTTTGAAATGATGAAGCTTTTAAATGACGAAAGAAAACTAATTAATTCAAAATTCTATAAAATACCAAAGACAGAATTAAAAGATTTAATAAATACAGCTAAAGGGAGCTTTGATTTTTTTCTTGATTTACCAAAAATTGACAAAAGAAGAACATCGGGTAAATTTTCTGAAGTCAAAACGAATAAAGATTTACCAAAATACTTCTTAAGAAATTTCCATTACCAAACTGATGGATATTTAAGTGAAAAATCTGCAAGATTATATGAGTTTCAAGTCGAGACTTTATTTTCTGGATGTGCTGCAACAATGCGAAGATTCTCAATGATACCACTAATTAAATTTATTAAAGATGAAAATTTACCAAGAACAAAGCTGCTGGACATTGGTACTGGCACTGGAGATATAATTGCAACGTATAAATTAAACACTAAAAATTTAGAGGTCACTTGTTCTGATTTATCAGAAGAGTATTTAAATGTAGCAAAAGAAAAATTAAAGAAATTCTCAGATATTAACTATGTCAATTGTAAAGGGGAAGAACTCCCTTTTGATGAGAAGTCTTATGACATTGTTACTTCTACGTATGTTTTTCATGAGGTTCCCTCTGCTATTAGAAAAAAAATTTTTAATGAAATTTCAAGAGTACTTAGAAAAGGAGGGATCTTTATTTTAACAGATTCTTTACAAATGGATGACAATCCAATTTTAAATCCATTATTAGAATTTTTTCCTTATTCGACACATGAACCTTATTATCCTAAATATATAAGAGAAGATCTTGCAAGCGTTGCTAGACAAAGTGGACTAGAACTTTTTTATTCTAAGAATGCTTATCTTTCTAAAAGCCTAGCTTTCAAAAAAATCTAATTAACTAAATTTTCTTAGCAAGTGTCTTAGTTTACCTTCTGAAGAGTCGTAATCTATATAACAACCTTGTAAAAACCTATTACCCTCATTAGGATTAAATTCTGTTCTACCGTGAAGTAATCTATAATTATCCATCATCAGCAAGTCACCTGGATTTAACTTGAACTTTATTAAAAATTTGTCTGAGTTATAAATTTCTGAAATCTTATTTCTTGCTTTATAATATAAATCTAGCCTATCTTTTTCTAAGGCTGGAACAAAATCTAGTCTAGTACTAAATCTTACTTGTTTAACTCGTTTATTTTGATCTAATTCAATAAGTTCCCCATAATTTTCCAAAACAACATTTTTATCTGCAAATCTAAACTTCACCTTCACTTCTGTAAGTATTTTGAAAAACTCAGGAAATTCTTTTTTTAAATTTTCTGCCACTGAAAATCCATCGACAAGAGTGGAAAATCCACCTTTAACCTCATTTTCAATACAATGTAATAACTGAATATTGGGAACTGGTTTTCTGTAAGGATTGTCAGTATGAGGTGATAGAGGAAGAGGTGTATAAGCTAAATCATTTGGATTTGGTTTTGACTTAACATTAAAGTATTCACCAAAATTTGTTCTTCTAATACTGCCAATTGAATTAGCAAAATTTACAATGAAATTATCTTTAGTTGGAACATTTGAAATAATAATAAAACCATTTTTATAGAATGATTTTAAAAGCTCAAGCATCTCAGCACTTTCTAAAAAATTATCATTATATTTAAAATTCTTTATATTCTTAAGTTCAGAATTCCAAAGTGTTGGCTGCATTAATCTTTCTAATTCCTCATCTGAAGAAAACTCTTTTTCAATTTTTTTAATGTCAAATTTAGACTTTACTCCATCACTAAACTCGAGATTTAAAAGATCATTATCAATTTTAACATCTTTAATTGTTATATTTTTTAGAAAAGACGGATCAAATAATCTTTGTTCGGTATTACTATCTAGATGTTCTTTTTCAGACACTCTTTCTCTTAACCAAATAGGATGTAATTCTTTCTTTTCTGATCCTAGAAACACAAATATTTTGTTATTTTTTTCTAATTGTATTTTCATATCTACAATAAACATTTCAACAAAAAATAGCTTTAATCAAGCAAAATTAAATAGTAATAAGATCTTAAGACAAATCAAAACAAATGAAAAATATTGAATTTTATAGATTTTTAATCTCTTTAGCTAAAGACTTAAATAGATTTTACAAGAAGAATTTAAACAAACCTTTTAAGGCCATTAACAAAGGTAAAGGCTCTAACTATGACCCAGTCACTATAGCTGATAAAAAATTTGAGAAATTCATAAGATCAAAGATTAATAAAAAATACCCGTCTCACTCTATCGTTGGCGAAGAATTTGGAAAGAAAGAAACTAAAAGTGACTACTCTTGGGTAATAGATCCAATTGATGGGACAAGATCTTTTGTAATTGGTAATCCTTCATGGAGTAATCTTGTAGCTGTTTGTTATAAAGGACAACCGATTTTTGGGTTAGCAAACTTTCCTGAACTAAATAAATTTTATATAAACAAAAACACTAAAGAGGCTTTTTTATTTAGGGATAATAAAAAGACAAAATTAAGATCTTCGAAAGAAAAAAATTTTAAAAAGATAAAACTTTCTGGAAATTTTCATGGTCATTTTTCTTTAGATAAGCTCAAGAAAGTAAAAAAAATTCTCCCAATGATGCAATTTCCTTGTATGGATGCATTAAGTTATTCTCATTTTTGTGAAGGAAAAATTGATGTTGTTTTTCAATGTGGAAATAAAATTTGGGATATTTTTCCATTGATACCAATAATAAGAGCTTCAGGAGGAATAGTAACAAATTGGAAAAATCAATTTAATTTTAAAAGTGGGAATGTTTTAGTTTCTCCAAATAAAATTTTACACTCTAAGATGCTTAAAATGCTTAGACCTCTTAATTAATTATTACTAATAAAAGATTTAATGTAATCTCTGAGTTTTATTTTACCAAAATGTTTATAAACTTTATTTGATAAATTCATTGTGGTAAGTGCTGATGCATATCTTTCACCAGGTCTTTTGGATAGAAATCTAATTCTTTGTTTAAACATCTTTGCCACTTCTAAAATTGAAAAACTCTGTTTATGAGAAATGCTATAATGTCTACATAGATTTTTTTTCCAAGCAATATAACAAACATTTACTGTATCATCTATATGTGTAAATCTTCTTGATTGAGATCCTGGTTTCACTACTGGCAAAGCTTTATTTTTTTTGTAACAGTCTTCGAATATTCCAATTACAGTAGCCATGTTCCCTTTACTTATTTGATTAGGGCCATATACATTATAAAAATAAATCACTTCATATTTAAACTTAAACCATTTTTTTAAATTTTCTAATAACTCCAAATTTTTTGCTTTTGTAAATGCATACGGAGATAGGTTTTTATCATTCCCTTTATTGCCAAGTGATGCAGATGTTGCGCTATAAACTAATTTAATCTTATTTTTAAGGCAGAAATTAAAAACTGCATTTGTTCCAATTGAGTTAGATTCTATGCATTTATCCATTTGTAAAAAACTTTGATAAATTCTTGCAAATTCTCCAAAATGAAAAATTGAATGTACTTGTTTTGGATTTAATACTGCTGATATATTTTTTGTGTGAGCGTTAATGTATTTTACTCGAGAGTCCTTAATATGGTTTTTACGTGAACTAGAACTGTAATCATCAATTGAAATTAATTTGTAGCTTGTTTTTTTTAAAAGTAATTTAATTAGATTAGTGCCAACAAAACCTGCACCACCTGTAATTACTATCTTTTTTAAGCTCATTAGCTTTTTATCTATTAATTTAAATATTTATTTATGTAAATAACTAAATTACAATACATTAAAAAAGAGGAGGAATATGGAAATTTTCAAACCAATTAACGAAAAAAAAGCTAACACAAAAGTAAAAAGAATTTTTAATGAAATTAAGAAAACCAGAAAAATTACTAAAATTCCAAATTTTTGGAAATCTATAGCACATAACCCACAACTTTTAGAAAGAACATGGAATAATCTTAAACAAATTATGAAAGATGGTGCGCTAGACTCAGTTACTAAAGAATTAATTTATGTTGCTGTATCAATTACAAACAGCTGTAACTATTGTACTAGATCACATACTTTTGCTGCTAAAAAAAAAGGTGCAACTGATGAAATGATAAAAGAAATGATTGATGTGGTTGGTATTGCTAATCAAAATAATAAACTTGTTGAAGCTTATCAAGTTGAAGTAGACAAAATTTATAAATAAGCTATGACGAATTTTCTTGGATATATATATCTTTTGTTGGCCGTAATATTAGGAATTACCTCAAATGGTTTTTTAAAAACTACTAATGGATTTACAAATCTTGTGCCAACTACAATGTGTGTAGTTACAATTGTGCTTTGTATATTTTTTCTAGCAAAAGCAATGATGACAATACCTGTTGGTTTTACATATGCAACATATGGAGGGCTAACCATCACCGCAGTAACAATATTTGGAATATTAAAATATAATCAAATTCCAAACATGTATGGAATTATAGGCATATGTTTTATTATTATTGGGGTGATACTGGTAAATTTTTTAGGAAAAACATCTTAGATGTGTGGAAGGTACGTAATTACAAAAGCTAAAGAAAAAACTTCATTCTTAGTAAAGTCAACAACCAACGTTAAAGACGAAGAAAACTTTAACGCACACCCAACTCAGAGTTTACCAATAGTAAAATCTTATTCTAATGGCAAAACTTTAGAATTACTTAAATGGGGCATTGTTCCATCTTGGGCTAAACAAAAAAACTTCAGACCACTAATTAATGCAAGACTAGAGACAATTGATGAGAAAATATCATTTAAAAGATTAATCCAAGCCAATAGATGTGTTGCTGTAATGGACGGCTTTTATGAATGGAAAAGAACTAAAGAAAAAAAAACACCCTTTTATTTTAAAAGACAGGATAATCTACCCTTATTTGTTGCAGGGATATTTGATAAAAATGAATTTTGTTTAATAACCGAGGAGGCAAACTCTAATGTATCTGAGATACATCATAGACAACCTGTGATTCTTAACCAAGATGAAATAGATTTGTATTTAGACTTAAAAAAATCTGGTAAAAATTTATTAGCTAATATTCAAAAACCCCAGATTATTTTCCATGAAATATCAAAAGAAGTAAATAAACCGAACAATAACGACCCATCATTAATTAAATCTATAAATTAATGAATTTGGAGAAATATAAACAAAAAAGTAGAGTTCTATTAATTAACACTCCAAGCTATAAAGAAAAAAAATATCTAAATTCAAAAAAGATATATCAAAAATATATTAAAAGATTTCATAAAAATTACATCAAACTTATCACTAAAATAAATAAAAAAAGTTTTTTTATAGAATTTATCGAATTTGATGGTTCAGTAAAAAAAAAGTTTAAAAATTTAAATATTAAAAATTTATTAATTTTTTTAAAAAAGTTAAAAACTCCTAAAAAAAATAACCTTATAAATTTATCTCTTTATTCAGATTATAATCCAAAAACGACAACCCCAGGATTAGGTTTTAAAAATAAAGATAAGGCTATTTATACTATAAATAAGATTAAAAATAGAACTATAAAATATCAGGTAAATGTTATTGCAACAATGTTAGGTAGAGCAAAAAATCATCCTCATAAAACCAAAGACATGAATAAAGCAATTAAAGAATTTGAAAAATGGATGAAAAATTATAAAAAAACTACTTAGTTATTTTATCTACAAAATTTTTTGTTATTGGACCAACAAATAAAGCTGCAACAATTGCTATAGGAAGACTAACCATCCAAGCTTTTAAAAATCTATTAATATATTCACTATCCATTCCAGTATTTATATATGTAATTATTAGTGTCATCATAAGGCTCATTCCAAAACCCATGATCAAAATAAATAGTAAGTTTGAATATTTTTTTGGAAACATTAAATTGTTAGCGTAACTTTGTAGCTCATGTTTCCTGGTGAATTATTTTTTCATCGCGTTGAACATACTTAGTGTATCGTCGAAAGTCATCATTCTGACCATTTTTCCACTATCGCTTACTTCAAAGTAATGACCAAACATTGTTTCCATACCATCTGCTGACCCTTTTACTCTTACAAAAACTTTATTTCCTTCACTTATCATTTCAATTGGTTCAACTTTGAAATTTGACCATTTTTCTGGAATTTTTGAAAATGCTCCCATCATTGCTTGTGGACCTTTGTGCACCCCTGATAGAGGATGGACTCCTTCTTTTCCAGGGAAAGTCCATGTAGTATTTTCATCAACTAACTCTTTAAAAAAAGTCTCCATGTCGTGTTTGTTAAAAAGATCATAACCTAATTGTATTCTTTCTTTTGCGTTCATTTGCTTCTCCTTTCTTATTATTTTTTATACGTAAATTTTATCAGCTAATCCGTAACAAAGAAGTGCGCTTATAATCACTAGAACTAGTGGAGCATATATTCCATCATTTCTAGTTTTCTCAGTCAAACCAGTTTTATCAATTTTTAAAGTATAAAAATTTGCACATAATATTGTGACATTAATGATAAAAACTAAATTAAAAAATGCCCAAGTAGCATCTAAACCACCCGATCTTATGAAAGCGATATATATTGCCATTAAAACCATTGCAATCATGAACGAACCAGCAAATCTTGTTAATAGTGTAGCCGTTTTATCTACGCCTCTACCTTCAAGAAATTTTTGAGTACCGAAAACTAATTGGAATGCGTAGCTTCCAACAATAATAAAGTGAACTAAGTAAATTATTAAGTAAAATATATTTCCAAATTTGTCGATCATAAATATCCTATGCGTTGTAGTCCATTACTTGATCTGTACACTCAACAAACTTATGTGGAGTGAAAAAATCGTTCATTTGACCTAATTGATTAATAATTGCTTCCTCATCTTTACCCTTCCACCAACAATACATTTCCATTGTATCACCTGGAGTATTCCAAGTCATCTGACAAGCAGCATTATCGCTTTTCATACTTTTAACAATATCCTCCATTTTCATTGAAGCCACTGTTTCAGTAAACTTATCTTTCATTTCTTTAGATTTGAAAGTGTGTGTTACCATATAGTTTTTCATATTTTCTCCTTTATAGATTTATTTTAGATAATTCATACAACTGAGCACTCTCTACACACTCAGCGTAAATTGCTTTTGCTGTAGGATTATTTCCAGTTACGAACTCTTTCATACCTGCTTCATTATGAACATTAACTTTGAACAACAGCCCACTTTTATCGGGTATCATAGCCCCAACAGTTTTTTCTGGATAAGCAACACTTTTTCTGACACCCATACCTTCATCTGATTGCATCCAACCCATGAAAGTTTCTAATTTACCTTCTTTAAGTTTAAGATACACTAACATTTCCTTTTCCATTTTTTTTTCCTTTCATTAAATAGTTTCATTATACTCCCTTAATTATAATTAAATTACCTTCAGAATTTTTTTGGCGGAGTTCTTTAACTGGTTTATATAAATCTGAATTATACCACTCTAAAGCTTTTTCGTAAGTAGGAAATTCAATTATTACATTTCTAGTGTAATCCCATTTACCTTCCAGCGACTTATATTCGCCAGCTCTAATAATATATTTCCCTCCATAGTGCTTTATAGTTTGTGGGACTTGTTCTGCGTAAATTTTAAAACCTTCTTTATTAGTCATATTAATCTGAGCAATCACGTATCCGCTCATTTATTAATAAAGAGTTTGAGCGACTTTTTTCACTCGCTTTTCGCCATTTGGAATAGTTGTTTCTAAGAATTTATGACACTGATTAGTTAATTTTTCATTATATTTTGAGCCGTAGTGTTTATCGACAGCTTTATTTACACCTTTGTCCCAATCAGTTTCTTTAATACCAATTTCGATTGCATAAGTTTTCCAAACTTTTACAGCTGCCATGGATTTTTCCTTCATACCATATTCAAATTTTTCTCCGGATGGCAAAAAGTAATTAGCCATGTAAATTCCAACACAATCCCAAGCTTTTTCCTTATCTTTTTTGTTTAGATCAGCTAATGCTAAGGAAAAAATAAACAAACTAAACAGTACAATTAACAAAAGTGAGAAGAAATTTTTTTTAAATAGTTCGTTCATAGTATAAATAAGAAAATTATTTAACTACAATATCTTTATTATGTAAAAGATTTATTAAAGTGTGCGCTAAAAAAAATTAAATCCAAGCGGGAATCGGTAGTCCTTTTTCCTCTAAAAATTTTCTATTAAACAGCTTGGAGTTGTATTTATCTGATCTGTCACAAAGAATGGTAACGATTGTTTTACCAGGTCCTAATTTCTTGCCAAGTCTTATAGCACCAGCAATATTTACCCCACAACTTGTACCTAAACTTAGTCCCTCATTTTGAATAAGGTCATAAATGACAGGCAAAGACTCTTTATCTTCAATAGAGAAAGCACCATCAATTTTTGCTTCAGCAAAGTTAGCTGTAACTCTACTTGATCCTATCCCTTCAGTAATTGAATTGCCTTCACCCTTTAATTCTCCATTTTCAATATAATTGTAAAGGGATGATCCAGCAGGATCTGATAAATAAATTTTAATATTTTTATTTTTTTCTTTTAAAAAACTACTTACACCAGCAATTGTTCCTCCCGTACCAGACGAGCAAACAAAACCATCAACTTTTCCATCTGTTTGCATCCATATTTCAGGTCCAGTGGTCTCATAATGTCCTTTAGAATTGGCAGTGTTATCAAATTGATTAGCCCAAACCACACCATGATTGTTACTGCTCTTTAATTCATCAGCAAGTCTACCAGCAACCTTTACATAATTACCTTCGTCTTTATATGGTTTAGGTGGAACTAACCTTAAGTCAGCTCCCATGTTCTTTAACATATCTTTTTTCTCTTGAGTTTGATTATCATTCATCACAATGATTGTTTTATACCCAATTGAATTACCAATAAGACAAAGACCAATACCAGTATTACCTGCAGTACCTTCAACAATCGTCCCGCCTTTTGAAATTAATTTTTTTTCTTGAGCATCTTTAATTAATGCTAAAGCGGCTCTATCTTTTACAGATCCACCTGGATTTAAGTATTCTGCTTTACCATAAATATTGCACCCAGTAATTTCGGATGCAGCTCTTAATTTTACTAATGGCGTATTACCAATCCCTTCAATAAAATTATTTTGAGCATTTTTCATATTAATTTTTATCACTTTCAGGAGTTATACCATAAGGTTTAAAGTTTTCATCTGAGCCTGAAGTTTCTCCAACATTTTTTGCTGGTATTCCAACCATCACTGCATTATCTGGAACATCTTTTGTGACAACTGCGTTCGCCCCAATCTTTGCATTTTTGCCTACAGTTACCGGTCCAAGTATTTGTGCACCAGACCCAACTACAACATTATCTTTAAGTGTAGGATGTCTTTTTATATTTCTTTGTTCATTAGAATTTACGCTTGGTGAGATACCACCAAGTGTTACCATGTGATAGATCGTTACATTATCTCCAATTTCTGAAGTTTCACCAATCACAACTCCCATCCCATGATCTATAAATAAATTTTTACCAATGTTTGCTTTTGGGTGAATTTCTATTCCAGTTAAAAATCTTGAAAACTGAGAGATTATTCTTGCAATTAAATTAAATTTTGCAATTGCAAAAAAATTTGCAATTTTGTGAAAAAAAACTGCCTTAGCACCAGGATATGTTAAGATGATACTTAACTTTGATTTGGCAGCTGGATCTCTCTTAATTATAGACTCTAAAAATTCATTCATAATTTTGTGAAATTAAATTATCTTGTTAATTACAACAGCAACAAACATCTTCAGGTTTGCAACTACATTGCATATCCCCGTCGCAAGCACACGTATCGTTAGTGCAGTTTGTGCAAATACATTTTGAATTGTCGCAAGCCATAATTGATTTATAGAGCTAATAACCTGATAATCAACCCAAATTTTGTCGCTTTAAATTTGATTTAAAGTAAGGCCTTTTACGTTTGCAGGTACAGCCACATCCATCATTTTTGGATTAGCTAATTTTAAATTGTTCATGATCTCAACATATTGATCTATTGAATTAACTTGTAATCTTGGATTATTCTTTATTTCGTTACCAATTGTAGAATTTTTTTTTCCATTATAATCATGTGCTGGAAAAACTATTGTGTTCTCTGGAAGTTTAAGTAATTTATTGAATAAAGAGTCATATTGTTGATTTGCATTTCCATTTTGAAAATCGGTTCTTCCGGTACCATTTATTAATAATGTATCTCCAGTAAAAACTCTGTCTTTCATTAAAAAACTATATGAACAATCTGTATGTCCAGGCGTATATAAAACTTTTAATTCAATACCATCCAAATTAATTTTTTCATTTTCTTTTACTCTTAAATCAACTACTTCAGATTTAGAATTTTCACCCATTATTTTTGTGCAATTAGTTCTTTTGCTCAATTCATTTAGCCCAGTAATATGATCAGCGTGAATATGCGTATCAATTACTTTTACTAATTTTAATTTTAGTTTTTCTAAAAGTTTTATATATTCTTCAGTGTGCTCTATTACTGGATCAATTATTAAAGCTTCACGACCTTCACCGCTTGACAGTATGTACGTATAAGTTGAAGACTTATTATCAAATAGTTGTTCAAAAATCATGTTAATAAACATTATATAAAAAATTGCATCGCAAATCAATCTTGCATATAATTTGTTTTTAAAAAGGAGATGTAAATGACTCTAAAAATAAATAGTTTAGCGCCTGACTTTAAAGCTAAAACAACAATTGGCGATATTTCATTTCATGAATGGCTAGGTGATAGTTGGGGTGTCTTATTTTCACACCCAAAAGACTTTACACCTGTTTGCACAACAGAATTAGGTTCTCTTGCAAAATTAAAACCTGAATTTGAAAAAAGAAATGTAAAAGTTATTGGTTTAAGTGTTGATCCGGTTTCAGATCACGTAAAGTGGTTAGAGGATATAAAAGATGTAACTGGAAAAAAACCAGACTATCCAATTATAGCTGATGAGGATCTTAAAATTGCAAAACTTTATAATATGTTAGAAGGTGATGCCGGAACAACTTCAATGGGGAGAACTGCAGTAGACAATCAAACAGTTAGAACAGTTTTCATTATAAGACCTGATAAAAGAATTGGTTTGTTTTTAACTTACCCAATGGCAACTGGAAGAAATTTTTTGGAACTATTGAGATCAATAGATTCTATGCAGCTGACTGCAAAACATAAAGTGGCTACTCCAGCAGATTGGAAAAAAGG